>NZ_MWJN01000075.1:0-44633 GCF_002027145.1 Microbispora sp. GKU 823
GGCGGGCGGACGCCGCGACGACGGGCCCGCTGCCGGACCTGGCCGCGCTGCCCGCCGGGGCCCCGGACCGCCGCCTGTTCGCCCCAGCCGAGCAGCGCTACGCGCCCTACCTGATGATCCTCGCGCCGATGGTGAACGACATCGAGGACGCCGACCCGGCCGCCTACGGCTTCTTCAAGGGCGGCTGGTGGCGCACCCCGTCGGCGCCGTACAACGCTCGCGTCCAGGAGCACGTCTACACGCTGGCCTGGTTCTACGCGAACGCCCGCCCCTGGAACCCGTACGCCGGCGACTCGGCGCTGCTCGCCGCGCTCGACGCGGCGCTGGGCCACTACCTCGGCCTGCAGCACGACGACGGCTCGTGGCCGGAGTACGACATCGACGAGCGGGGCATGGCGCCCACCGGCTTCGGCATGGGCTACCTGAGCAAGACCCTGGACATCCTCCGGCGGTCCGGTGCGCTGCCGGAGCGCCAGGAGCAGATCAAAGCCGCTCTGCACCGGGGAATGACCTGGTTCCTCGACCCGGCGACCACCAGGGTGTGGCAGAACAAGCCGCTGGCCTACGCCAACCAGACGACCTCGGGCCTCGCCGGGGCCTCACTCGCCCTGAACCTCGACCCCGATCCCGCGCTGCGGCAGCGCCTCGCGGAGGGTATCGCCAGGCTCGCCGCGGACGGCCAGAGCCCGGCCGGGTTCTTCTACGAGCAGCGCGGCATGGACATGAACTACAACTTCGAGGTCATGCTGCCGGAGATGGCCGACGCCTACCACCAGACGGGCGACCCGACGCTCGTCGCGATGGCCGGGCGGTTCGCCGACTGGCTGGGCTACAACCTGGTGCGCGAGCCCGACGGCAGCGGCTACATCGGCAACATCGCGCCGTCGACGCGCACCAGCAGCCGGTTCTACGACGACGTGCGGCCCGACCCCGACCGCACCGCGCTCAACTCGCTGTTCGTGCCCGAGGTGCCCGCGCTGGCGGCGTTCATGACCGCCCGTGAGGACCTGGCCGCCGCGCGGCCGCCTGGGCGGCCGACACCGCCCCCGTGGCCCCGGCCCAGAAGCAGGACACCTCGCCGCGCATCCTCACCCACGCGATCTACGGCGAACGCTTCCCCAGCAGGAAGGCCAAGGACAAGGCGGTCAGAAGCCTGCCGTACCTGAAGTGGAAGCACTTCGTGGAGATCCGCAGCGATCTGGGGCAGGACTTCGTGTTCGTCCGCCGTCCCGGCCTCTACCTGGGCGGCTACTTCGGCGCCCGCGGCACGTCGTACGGCAGGACCGGCCTGACGTTCCTGTGGCACCCGGACGCCGGGACGATCGTCCACTCCCTCAACAACAACAACCAGGGCTGCTGGGGCACCGTGCGGGCGAACGGCGTGCCGGACAACGCGGGAGATCAGCCGGCCGAGTACTTCGCCGGCGAGCCGGGCGCGTCCCATGGACGGGGCGGCACTCCAGGGGCGAGGGGACGTTCGGCATCCGCTACGGCACCGCCGACGGATCGATCCGCACGGAGGTGACCGTCACGCGCGACACCGTCCGCCGCGCCGTCCGCTCGGACGCGGCGGCGACCGAGCAGATCCCGCTCGTCCTGCTGCCGACCGACACCGTCGTCTTCACCGACGGCACGCCCGCGCCGTACCGGGTGAACACCACCGCGACGGCCGACGGGATCGACGTGCGCAGGGGAGCGGCGCTGATCCGGATCCGCTGGGGGACGGCGCGCACGGCCTCGCTGCGCTTCGGCTCCTCCACCTACTTCCGCGACGCCAGGCGGCTCGTCCACGTGCTGCGCGTCCCTCACGACGGCAGCATCGACGTCGGCATCACGTGCGGCTAATGCGTATTACTCCAGGAAGAACACGTCTTGACGCGGACACTCCGCGGCTTCCAGAATGAAGTTCTCTCTCGCTAATGCGCATTATCAGACAGGACCCACGTGGTGACCAACCGCCGCCTCACCCAGCAGGACATCGCCCGCATGGCCGGTGTCAGCCAGACCACGGTCTCGCTGGTGCTGAACAACCGGTCCGACGCGGACGTGCGGATCGCGCCCGAGACCCGTGAGCGCGTGCTGCGGGTGATCCGCGAGACCGGGTACGTCGCCGACCCGGTCGCGCGGCGGCTCGCCGAGCGGCGCAACCGCATCCTCGGCGTGTTCACCTACGAGGCGGTCTTCCCGACGGCGAGCGCCGACTTCTACCACCCGTTCCTCGTCGGCATCGAGGAGTGCGCCGAGGAGCTCGGTTGCGACCTGCTGCTGTTCACCAGCGCCAAGGCGTCGGGGGAGCGGCGGCGGATCTTCAACCCCGACAGCCGCATCCGGCTGGCCGACGGATGCGTGCTGCTCGGCCGCACGATCGATCGCGACGACCTGGCCCGCCTGCTGACCGAGAACATCCCCTTCGTGTCGGTCGGCCGCCGCGACGACGCGGGCGGGCCGGTGCCGTACGTCGGGGCCGACTACCCCGCCGGCCGTACGCGCGCTGGTCGAGCGTGCGTACGGCCTCGGCCACCGGCGGCTGGCGTACGTCGGGGCGGGGACGGGCGCGGAGTCCCCGGCCGATCGCATGCGCGGCTTCCGCGAGGCGGTCGCCGCCGTCGGGACGGAGTGGATCCACGTGCCGGTGGCCGATCGCGGGCCGGGAGACGTCCTCGACGACCTGGCCGCGGCGGGCGTGACCGCCGCGTTCGTGGAGGAGTCCGCGGACGGCGTCGCGATCGTGCAGGCCGCTCGGGAACGCGGCGTGGACGTGCCCGGTGAGCTGTCGATCCTCGCGCTCGGCGCCCCCACGCGGCCGGTCCACGTCGAGATCGACTTCACCGGGTTCCGCATCCCCCGGCGCGAGATGGGCCGCAGGGCCGTGGAACTGCTCGCCCAGGTGCTCGAACGCGGCGGAACGCCCCAGGAGCTGCTGCCGTGCGAGTTCGTCGAGGGATCGACCCTCGCCTCCGCACGGCCCGACGAAGGAAGGTAATCGCACGTGAGCGAGACAACGGCGGACGCGCTGGTCGTCGGCGGAGGGCTCGGCGGGGTCGCCGCCGCTCTGGCCCTGCTGCGGGCCGGCCGCACCGTGGTCCTCACCGAGGAGTACGACTGGCTGGGCGGCCAGCTCACCAGCCAGGCGGTGCCGCCGGACGAGCACTCGTGGGTCGAGCGGTTCGGCGTGACGGCGAGCTACCGGGCGTTGCGCGACGGAATCCGGCGCTACTACCGGGACCACTATCCGCTGACCGAGCGGTCCCGGGCCTGGCGCGAGCTGAACCCCGGCGCCGGGCACGTGAGCCGCCTGTGTCACGAGCCGAGGGTCGCGGTCGCCGTCATCGAGGCGATGCTGGCGCCCTACCGGGGGTCCGGGCGGCTGCGGGTGCTCCAGCCGTACCGGCCGGTGGCCGCGGAGGTGGACGGCGACCGGGTGACGAGCGTGACGGTGGAGCACCGCGACGGCGGCGGCCGGATCACGGTCACGGCGCCGTACGTGCTCGACGCCACCGAGACCGGCGAACTGCTGCCGATGACCGGCACCGAGTACGTCACCGGGTTCGAGTCGCAGGCCGAGACCGGGGAGCCGAGCGCGCCCGCAGAGGCGCAGCCGCTCAACATGCAGGCGGTCTCGGTGTGCTTCGCGATCGACCACGTCGACGGCGACCACACCGTCGACAGGCCCGCCTCCTACGGGTTCTGGCGGGAGTACCAGCCGCCCTTCTGGGGCGACCGGCTGCTGTCGTGGCGCTGCCCGCACCCCCGCACCCTGGAGATCGTCGAGCGGTCGTTCACCCCCAACCCCGACGACGACCCGCTGTCGGTGGTGGCCGACCAGCGGCTCAGCCCCGGCGACGCCAACCTGTGGACCTTCCGCAGGATCGCCGCCCGGCGCAACTTCGTCCCCGGCGCGTACGACAGCGACATCACGCTCGTCAACTGGCCCATGATCGACTACCTCGAGGGGCCGGTCATCGACGTCCCGGACGCCGGCAGGCACCTCGCCGCGGCCCGTGAGCTGTCGCTGTCGGTCCTCTACTGGCTGCAGACCGAGGCGCCCCGGCCGGACGGCGGCACCGGCTTCCCCGGCCTGCGGCTGCGCGGCGACGTCACCGGCGGCGCCGACGGTCTCGCACAGGCCGCCTACATCAGGGAGTCGCGGCGCATCAGGGCCCTCTACACGGTGGTCGAGCAGGACCTGTCCCTCGCCGTACGCGGCGACAAGGGCGCGGTCCGCTACGCCGACTCCGTGGGCGTGGGGATGTACCGCATCGACCTCCACCCGAGCACGGGCGGCGACAACTACATCGACGTGGGCTGCTCGCCGTTCGAGATCCCCCTCGGAGCGCTCATCCCCCGGCGGATGACCAACCTGCTGCCCGCCGGCAAGAACATCGGGACCACGCACATCACCAACGGGGCCTACCGGCTGCATCCGGTCGAGTGGAACATCGGCGAGGCGGCGGGCGCGCTGGCCGCCTTCTGCCTCGACCGCGGCACGACCCCCCACGCCGTACGCGAGGGCGACGCCCTCCTCGACGACTTCCAGCGCCGTCTGACCGACGACGGCGTCGAGCTTCGCTGGCCGCAGGTCGCCGGCTACTGAAAACACGATCTTCGGGGGACGCACGGTAAGGAGACCGACGAATGAAACCACTCGGGAGGCTGGCGGCCCTCGCGACGGCCGCGCTGCTCGCCACCGCGTGCGGCGGCGGGAACGCCGCCGCGCCGGCGGCGAGCGGCCCGCAGCCGCTCCGCATGACGATCTGGACCTCCAACGAGGCCCACCTGAAGCTGTTCAACGAGATCGCGGCCGAGTACCGGAAGTCGCATCCGGACGTCGGGGAGATCACGTTCGACCCCATCCCGTTCGAGAGCTACACCACCACGCTCACCACCCAGATCGCCGGCGGAAAGGCCCCCGACCTCGCCTGGATCCTGGAGGGCTCGGCGCCCGACTTCGTCTCCTCCGGGGCGCTCGTGCCGCTGAAGGGCATGCTCGGCAAGGCGCAGGGTTACGACCTCGCCGACCTGACGCCCGCGGCGACGAAGCTGTGGGAGAAGGACGGCGAGCTGTACGCCTATCCGTTCTCGACCTCGCCCTTCGGGGTGTTCGTCAACGAGGACCTGCTCAAGGCGGCCGGGCGGAAGACCCCCGAGGAGCTGATCAAAGCCGGGAAGTGGACCTGGGACGAGGCCCTGGCCATGAACGCCGCCGTGGCGAAGAAGGAGGGCAAGGCGGGCCTGGTCATCCGCGACTTCGACTACAAGAGCTGGGACAACCTGGCCTCGTTCTGGGGCGGCTGGGGCGCCAGGGCGTGGAGCGACGACGGCAGGACCTGCCAGTTCAACAGCCCCGAGATGGTCGAGGCGATGACGACCCTGCACAAGGCGATCTTCACGGACAAGGCCCTGCCCGGACCCGGGACCAGCGTGGACTTCTTCGCCGGCGAGGCCGCCATGACGATCACCCAGATCTCCCGGGCGTCCCTGCTGCAGGACGCGAAATTCACATGGGACCTGGTGCCGCTCCCGGCCGGGCCCAAGGGGGAGTACGCCGTGTTCGGGCAGGCCGGCATCGGCGTGCTGAAGAGCTCCCCGCACGCCGATCTCGCGGCCGACTTCCTCGCCTTCTTCACCGACCCCGCCAACTCCGCCAAGCTCGCGGCGTACTTCCCGCCGCCGCGGGCCTCCCAGCTCACCTCCGAGACGCTGGCCAAGAGCAACCCGCTGCTCAAGCCCGAGCAGTTGCAGCGCGTGGTGATCGACGGCATCGCCAAGGGCGTGGTCAAGCCCAACCACGCGGGCCAGGCGGAGCTGGCGCAGACCGTCAGGGCGGCACTCGACCCGCTGTGGCAGCCCGGCGCCGACGTCAAGACCGTGCTGGACGGCGTCTGCGCGAAGATCCAGCCGATGCTGGGCGCGTGACGTGGCGGTGACGGAGATCGACTCGCGGGTGACGGCGCGGACCGCCACCCGCGGGGCCCCCTTCTGGAACACTCGCCGCCGGGACGTGCTCGCGGGCTACCTGTTCATCGCCCCCCAGCTCGCCGGAAGCGTCCTGTTCGTGCTGGTGCCGCTGGCGCTCATCGGGTGGTACAGCCTGCACGAGTGGAACGTGCTGGCCGGCACCTTCCAGTTCACCGGCGGCGACAACTACGCCAAGCTCCTGGGCGACGCCAACCTGCGCTCGGTGCTGTGGGCGACCGCGTTCTTCTCCGTGGGCCTGGTGGCGCTCAACCTCAGCCTGGCCCTCCTGCTGGCGGTGCTGCTCAACCAGCGGCTGCGCGGCACGACGTTCTTCCGGGCGCTGTTCTTCTCGCCGGTCGTGGTGTCGCTGGTCGCCTGGACGATCGTCTGGCAGTTCCTGCTCCAGTCGAACGGCGGGATCAACGGCGTGCTCGGCGCGTTCGGCGTCACCGGGCCCAACTGGCTGCGCGGCGAGGCCACCGCGATGGTCTCGGTGATCGTCGTGCAGGTGCTGAAGAACGTGGGCCTCAACATGGTGCTGTTCCTGGCCGCCCTGCAGGGCGTGCCCAAGCAGCTCTACGAGGCCGCCCAGCTCGACGGCGCGGGCGCGTGGACACGGTTCCGGCGGATCACCGTTCCGCTGATCAGCCCCACGATCCTGCTCACGTCGATCATCACGGTGGTCGGGTCGCTCCAGGTGTTCGCCCAGATCGCGGTGCTCACGCAGGGCGGTCCCGGCATGTCGACCACCGTGCTCGTCTACTACCTGTACCAGCAGGCGTTCCAGTTCCACCACTTCGGGTACGGCGCGACCCTGTCGGTCGTGCTGTTCGCGATCGTCGCGGCCCTCACCCTCGTGCAGTGGCGGATGCGCCGGAAGTGGGTCTTCAATGAGTCGTAGGGCCAAGACCGCGGTGTACGGGCTGCTGTGCGTGCTCTGCGTGCCGTTCGTCTTCCCCACGTGGTGGATGGTCACCTCGTCGTTCAAGCCGGTCGGTGACATCTTCGCGTTCCCGCCGTCGCTGCTGCCCGGCCGGTGGGACGTCTCCGCGTTCCGGCAGGTGTTCCAGCTCCAGCCGTTCGCGCAGCAGTACTGGAACAGCCTCTACATCGCGCTGGTGGTGACCGCCGGCACGATGGCGGTCGCCGCGCTGGCCGGGTACGCCTTCGCGCGCATCCGCTTCCCCGGGCAGAACGTGCTGTTCTTCGTGGTGCTGCTCGGCCTGCTCATCCCGAGCGAGGTCACGATCGTGCCGCTGTTCCAGATGTTCAACGGGTGGGGGCTGACCGACACCCACTGGCCTCTGATCCTGGTGCCGATCTTCGGCGCGCCGAGCGTGCTGGCCACGTTCATAATGAGGCAGTTCTTCGTCAGCCTGCCGGGCGAGCTGGAGGAGGCGGCCCGGGTGGACGGTCTCGGGCGGTTCGGAACGTTCGCCCGGGTGGCGCTGCCGCTGGCCCGCCCCGCCCTCGGCGCGGTGGCCGTCTTCACCTTCCTCCACTCCTGGAACCTCTACCTCGAACCGATCGTGTACCTGTCGTCCCCGGAGAAGTTCACGCTGCCGCAGGTGCTCACGCAGTTCGTCGACGCGTACGGCGGCCCGATGTGGAACGTGCAGCTCGCCGCGGCCTCGATGACGGCGATCCCGGTGCTGATCGTGTTCGTCGTGGCGCAGCGGCAGTTCATCGAGGGGCTCGCCCACACCGGACTCAAAGGCTGACGATGCACCCCAACCTCGACCCGGAGTTGAGGGCGGCCGTCGAGCGGGAGCCTCCCGCGACCGCGGACCTGTCGGGCGCGACGTACGAGGACCTCCTGGCGTTGCGGGCCCGGCGGGCGGCCGGCCTGGCCGCGGCGGCGCCACAGGTGGGCGAGGGGGTCCGCGTGGAGGACGTGGTCATCCCCGGCCCTGGCGGCCACATGCGGCTGCGCGTCTACCGGCTGGCCGCCCAGGACGGCCCGCTGCCGGGGGTGTACTGGATCCACGGCGGTGGCATGGTGCTCGGCAGCCCCGAGGCGGACGACGCCCGGGCCGGGTCGTACGTGCGCCGCGTCGGTTGCGTGGTGGTTTCTGTGGACTACCGGCTCGCACCGGAGCATCCCCATCCCGCGCCCGTGGAGGACTGCTACGCCGGTCTCGCCTGGACCGCCGCCCACGCGGCCGATCTCGGCATCGACGCCGGCCGGCTGGCGGTGGGCGGCGTGAGCGCCGGCGGAGGGCTCGCCGCGGGGACCGCGCTGCTCGCCCGCGACCGCGGCGGGCCCGCGCTCGTCCTCCAGCTCCTGCTGTGCCCGATGCTCGACGACCGCGAGGTGACTCCCTCAGGCCGCTCCTTCGACAACGCCGTGACGTGGAATCGCGGCTCCAACCGGTTCGGCTGGTCGGCCCTGCTCGGCGACGCCGCCGGAGGCGAGGACGTGCCGGCCTACGCCGCCCCCGCGCGGGCCGCCGACCTGTCCGGCCTCCCCCCGGCGTACGTGGACGTGGGCGAGCTGGAGGTCTTCCGCGACGAGTGCGCCGAGTACGCGCTGCGGCTGGCCCGGGCGGGGGTGTCGGTCGAGTTCCATCTCTGGCCGGGGGCCTTCCACGGCTTCGACACCGTCGTGCCCGGCGCGGCACTCAGCCGCCGGGCCCGTGCCGAGCGCGTCGCCGCCCTCACCCGCGCCCTGCGTTGATCCCCTCATCCACGCGCCGAGCGCCGCGGCGGCCCGCCGCGAGCGGCTGTTCTAACCGCAGTACATCCACTTGCCCGACGGGGTGCCGCCGCGGACGAGGGGTTTGGAGCCGATCCTGACCGCTCCGGCGAACTGGACGCAGCGGTGGTCGACGCCGTAGATGTGCACCGGGCCCGCGAACCACTTGTACTTCTCGCTGCCGCTGGCGGCCTCCTTGTCCGGGCCGTCGTACTTCTTGTTCCCGTTCTCGTCCACGAAGAGCTCGACGTACAGGTAGCTCGTCTTGCCGATGTAAGCGGGCGCGACCCGGGCGATGGCGCATTTCGCGTGCGCGGTGGGGCTCTGGTACAGCGTGACGGTGCCGTACGACTTCCCGTCCTTGGCCCCTTGCGTCAGCCGATAGTCGGCCACCTTGCGGTACGACTGCCCGCACGAGCCCTTGGGATAGGCCTGCGCCGGCCCGGCGGACACCAGAGTGAGGGCGGCAGCGGTGGCGAGGGTCATGCCGCCCGCGGCCCAACGAGTGATCTTCAAAGGCTTTCGTCGGATCATCGATCACCCCAGATACGTGGATATGGGCATGATCACGCTAGCATCCGGGGCGCTCCGCTCGGACGTAGTAGAACAAAGCAGGCAGATCGCCTTCCGTGCCACCGCCATCCCGGCTTGCAAAAAGGCCGGTCCTGTGGTCGCTCCTATTGCAGGGGTCAATGTTTATCCCTGTGATAGGAGGGGCTCACCCGTCGGTGCGAGAACGATCATATTGGCTTTATAAACTGGCGTGGTATGCGCATTTCAGGGGTTTGCTGCCGATTATCAGCAAGCCGGGCGATACGCTGTATGTGATCGTGGCCACGCTTACCACGAACCGACGGGTTATGAACGCGCGGCAGGCGCTTGCCGAGGTTTGCCGAGATTTGTCGGCAGATAGAGATGTCGTGCTCTGCGTGTGGGACGCACAAAGCACGTGGGGTATTCAAGTGGCCGACTATGCCCTGTGGGCGGTGCAGCGCGATCTGGAAGGGCGGCCGTGCAAATGGTTCGACAGTCACATACGGCCGCATCTGGCATCGATGACGACTCCCTGGGGCACCGCATGAATGAGGTCGGCTATCCCGGTCGCCCGGGAAGAGGTCCCCTGGACCTCTTGTCACCGACCGTGACTATTACATGCCATAGCGTGACACATCGTCAAGCGGTTTGGTGGCACTGCCGAGACGCGTCCGATCTCGGGCTCTTGCGGCGGTCTCAGGGGCGCTGCTCGCGTTCGGCGAGAAGGCGGGCGGTCTCGTCGGAGACCTCGCTCGCGAGGACCGCCGAGACCACGTCGATCAGGTGGCTCGTGAACAGGCGCTCGTCCCGGGCCGGAGGGCCGCTCGCCCGGCGGGCCAGCTCGACGTACGTCATGCGGATCGCCATGAAGCGCTGGTGCAGGCGTACGGCGGCCTCGGGGAGCAGGGGGGCGACCAGTTCACGCCAGCGGTCGACGCTGCCGCCGCCGTCCTCGGGGAGGCTGGGCGGCATGCGGTGGACCAGTTGCTCCATGACGCGCAGGTAGTCCCGCCCGCCGTCGGGGTCGGCCAGCTTGGCGGCGGCCGGGCGGACGAGCGCGGCGGCGAGCGAACGCAGGGCCTCGGCCTGAGGCAACGGGCCGCGTGCCTCGTACTCGTCCAGAAGCTGGTGGCGCCGCGCCTCGATCTCCGGCCGTGCTTGGCGAGCACCGCCTTCAGCAGCCCGGCGCGGTCGCCGAAGTGGTACTGCAGCGCGGTGGAGTTGCGCTGCCCGGCGGCGGCGTTGATCTCGCGCAGCGACACCGCGTCGATGCCGCGCTCGGCGAACAGGCGCTCGGCGGCGTCCACGAGCCTCCGGACCGTGGTCTCCGCCGGCATCGCGCCTCCCTTGTCGCTCGTACGGCCGAAGGATACGGTATTTCAGGCGATCGCATTATTCGGCACGTCAGTCGCATTATCGTGCCCGAGGGAGGATCATGGCCATCGACTTCACGCTCGCCCCCGAGCACGAGGAGATACGCGCGCGGGTGCGGACGTTCGTCCAGGAGACGGTGATCCCGGCGGTCAAACCGTTCGAGGACTCCGAGGAGAAGGTCCTCACCCGCGAGGAGTACCTGCGCACGATCTTCGACCTGCGCCGCAAAGCCAAGCAGGAGGGGCTCTGGCTGCCGCACATGCCCAAGGAGTGGGGTGGCATGGGCCTCGGCCACGTCGAACTGGCCATGGTGCAGGCCGAGGCGGCCAAGACCAGGCTCGGCCCGTGGGTGCTCAACTGCGCGGCCCCCGACGAGGGCAACATGCACACGCTGCTGCACTGGGGCACCGACGAGCAGAAGGAGCGCTACCTGCGCCCGCTGCTCGACGGCGTGAAGATGTCGTGCTTCGCGATGACCGAGCCGGAGGTGGCCGGCTCCGATCCCACGCTCATCCGTACGAACGCCCTGAAGGACGGCGACGAGTGGGTGATCAACGGGCACAAGTGGTTCATCTCCAACGCCCGCAGGGCGAGCTTCGCCATCCTGATCGCCAAGACCGAGTTCGACCTGCCGGAGGGCGCGCGGGGCGCCAACACCGCGTTCCTCGTGGACCTGCCCGCCGACGGCTGGAACGACGTACGCGAGATCGAGACCATGCACGGCTCGACCGGCCACAGCGAGATCGTCATCACCGACCTGCGCCTGCCGGACTCCGCCGTGCTCGGCGGGCGGGGCAACGGCCACCGGCTGGGCCAGTACCGCCTCGGCCCGGCGCGGCTGGCGCACTGCATGCGGTGGATATCGCAGGCGGAGACGGCTCTCGACATGATGGTGGGCAGGGCGCTGGACAGGTTCAGCCACGGATCGCTGCTCGCCGACAAGCAGGGCGTGCAGTGGATGATCGCCGACTCGGCCATGGAGCTCTACCAGTGCAAGCTCATGGTCCTGCACGCCGCCTCGAAGATCGACAAGGGTGAGGACTTCCGCACCGAGGTCTCGATGGCCAAGCACTTCGTGGCGAACAGCCTGAACCGGATCGTCGACCGGGCCATCCAGGTGCACGGGGCGCTCGGCTACTCGACCGACACCCCGCTGGCGCACATGTTCCAGCACGCGCGATGGGCGCGCTTCGCGGACGGCGCCGACGAGATCCACCAGATGCGCATCGCCGAGCGCACCATCGAGGCGTACCGGGCCACCGGCTCGACCAGGGCCGCGACGGGAGGACTCCCGCTGTGAACACCGACGACATCTCCGGCAAGGTCGCGCTCGTCACCGGGGGCGCGGGCGGCATCGGCGCGGGGGTCGCCCGCCGCCTGGCCGCGTACGGCGCGCACGTCGTGCTGGCCGACGTCGACGCCGAGGCCGGGGCGCGCACCGCCGACGAGATCGGCGCCGCGTTCGTGCGGACCGACGTGTCGCGGCTGGAGGACAACCAGGCCGCGGTCGCGCTCGCCGTCGAGCGGCACGGGCGGCTCGATCTCGCCTTCCTCAACGCGGGCGTCGCCTCGGGGTTCGGGCTCGGCGAGGACTTCGACCTCGCCCGCTACCGCCGCGTGATGGGGGTCAACCTCGACGGCGTCGTCTTCGGCGTGCACGCCGCGCTGCCGGCGATGCGGGCCGGGGGCGTGATCGTGGCCACCGCGAGCATGGCGGGGATCGTGGGCATCCCCTCCGATCCCGTCTACGCGGCCAACAAGCACGCGGTCGTCGGGCTCGTCCGCTCGCTCGGCCCGCAACTGGAGCCCCTCGGCATCCGGGTGCAGGGGCTGTGCCCGTCGTTCGCGGACACGGCGATCCTCGACGCCGAGGCCAAGGCGCTGCTGGACCAGATGAAGTTCCCGATCCTCGACGTCGAGACGGTCGTCGACGCGTTCTTCTCGCTGCTGGCGAGCGAGGGCACCGGGGAGTGCTGGTTCGTCGTACCGGGCCGCGAGAGCCAGCCCTTCGCCTTCCGCCGCGCCCCCGGCCCCCGCTGATCGGCCGATGGCCGCGGCGTAAGCAATGCTGCTCCCACTCAGCGGACACGTCGAAGTGTATCAGTGATAACGAGCATGTAGTTCCGACGTTATTAACGCTGATACGCTGATTCTGGTTCCAGTGGAAACAGAACGCTGAGGAGCATCGCATGTCCGACCGACTGCGGATCGTCGCAGTGGAAGAGCACGTCGTCCTGCCCGCGATCATGGAGGCGTGGTCGCGGGCCGGGGTGCCGGAGCTGCCGAACCTGGGGTTCGGGGACAGTCCCGTCGCCCGGCGACTGCGCGACACCACGGAGACGAGGCTTGCGCACATGGACGACCAG
Source organism: Microbispora sp. GKU 823 (assembly GCF_002027145.1). Taxonomy (NCBI): domain Bacteria; kingdom Bacillati; phylum Actinomycetota; class Actinomycetes; order Streptosporangiales; family Streptosporangiaceae; genus Microbispora; species Microbispora sp. GKU 823. The sequence goes on from NZ_MWJN01000075.1 coordinate 12,928, forward strand.
GGGATCGACGTGGCCGTGCTGTCGATCTCGTCACCGGGCGCGCAGAACCTGCCTGACGCGGATGCGGTCGCCGTGGCCCGCGACACCAACGACCAGCTTGCGGAGATCGTGGCCGGCAACCCCGACCGGTTCCAGGCGTTCGCCGCGATCCCGACCCAGTCGCCGTCGGCCGCGGCCGCGGAGCTGGAGCGGGCGGTCACCGAGCTGGGCTTCCCGGGCGCCATGCTCTACGGGCGCACCGGATCCAAGCTCGCGGACGACCCCCAGTACGACGAGCTGTACGCCGCCGCGGAGCGGTTGCGAGTTCCCCTCCACTTCCACCCGCAGATGCCTGTGCAGGCGGTGATGGACGCCTACTACTCGAACATCGGTCCCATCGGGACCGCGCTGGCGGGGCCTGCGATCGGCTGGTACTACGACCTGGGCGTGCAGTACCTACGGATGATCTTCTCCGGCGTCTTCGACCGGTACCCCGATCTCCAGGTGATCGCCGGCCACTGGGGAGAGGTCGTGCTCTTCTATCTCGACCACACCGGATTCTTCGCCGACGCCGGTGGCCTGGCCCGCCCTCTCGCCGACTACTTCACGCACAACTTCTGGGTCGCCGGCAGCGGCACCGTCAGCCCCCGCTACCTCCGCTGGACGGCCGAAGTCGTGGGGACGGAACGGATGCTGTACTCCACCGACTACCCCTTCACCTACGGGTTCCGCCCCGGCGGTTTCCCCTTCGTGGACACCAGCGCCGGCGTCGCCCGTTCCTTCCTGGAGAACGCCCCCTTCACCGACGAGCAGAAGGCCGACATCGCCCACCGCAACTGGGAACGCCTCACCTCCCGCGCCGCGAACCCTCACCCGGCGCGCGGGGCGTGGTGATCGGTTCCCGATAATGTGTTCGCCGGAAGCCGCCGGGGCGACGGCCGGGTGGAAGCGGAGCGAGGGCGAGCGCGATGAGCTGGGCGGACTTCCAGTACGAGATCTATCTCAACGGCATGACGGGGGCCGTGCCCCGGCTGCCGACCGACCTGAACCGGCTGGAGGAGATGGCCGAGCGGCGGCTCGGCCCGGGGCCTGTCGGCTACGTCGCCGGCAACGCGGGCAGCGGGCGCACCGAGCGCGCCAACCGTGAGGCGCTCGACCGCTGGCGGATCGTGCCGCGGATGCTCCGCGACGTGCGTGAACGCGACCTGTCGGTGACCGTGCTGGGCAGGCGGCTGCCCGCGCCGCTGGCACTGGCGCCGATCGGCGTGCTGTCGATCATGCATCCGGAGGCCGAGCGGGCCGCCGCCCGCGCGCCGCCGCGACCGGCGTGCCCTTCGTCCTGTCGTCGGCCTCCAGCACGCCGATGGAGGACGTCGCGGCGGCCATGGGGGACGGCGAGCGGTGGTTCCAGCTCTACTGGGGCAAGGACCGCGAGGTCACCCTCAGCTTCCTCACCCGGGCCAGGGCGGCGGGGTTCACCGTGCTGGTCGTCACCCTCGACACGCCGCTGCTGGCCTGGCGGCCCCGCGACCTCGACCAGGCCTACCTGCCGTTCCTGCGCGGTGTCGGCACCGCCAACTACTTCACCGACCCGGCGTTCCAGGCCGGGCTCGCCCGGCCCGTGCACGAGGACCCGAACGCCGCCGTCCTGCACTTCGTGGGGATGTTCGGCGACCCGGGCAAGACGTGGCCCGACCTCGCGCTGCTGCGCGAGCACTGGGACGGCCCGATCGTGCTGAAAGGCGTCCTGCACCCCGACGACGCCCGCCTGGCCGCCGACGCCGGAATGGACGGCGTCGTCGTCTCCAACCACGGCGGACGCCAGGTCAACGGCTCGATCGGGGCGGCCGACGCCCTGCCGGCCGTCGCCGACGCCGTGGCCGACCGGCTCACCGTGCTGTTCGACGGCGGCATCCGCACCGGGGACGATGTCGTCAAGGCGCTCGCGCTCGGCGCCAGGACCGTGCTGCTCGGCCGCCCGTACGCGTACGGACTGGGCCTGGACGGCCAGGCGGGGGTGGAGCACGTGATCCGCTGCGTGCTGGCCGAGACCGATCTCACCCTGGCCCTGTCCGGCTGCGCCGGGCTCGCCGCGCTCACCCCGGACCTGCTCACCCGGATCTGACCCGGCCCTCGCGTGGTCGATCCCCGGGTCGCTCGGAAAATCCGCTGCCCCTGGCGGCCTCCGCTCGGCATGACGGCGTCATGGTGCGGGCATGGTGCGAATGAGCCACTCGGAGCCGTCGCAGCCGAGGGGTGGTGAGGTGTGTGGCCGTCAGGGATGCGAGTGGGGGCAACGGGCGAGGCCGGCCGTCTTCGGCCTTCACCGGACACGCCGCCGACGACGAGCTCGCCGTGAAGCTGAGCGATCTCGCGCGGACACTACAGGATGAGGACACCGCCCAGGAGACGCTGGACGCCATCGTCGGCGCGGCCGTCGACACGGTCCCCGGCGCGCAGCACGCGGGGCTGACGGTCGTCATCCGCCGCCGTGAGGTCGAGACCCCGGCCGCGACCGGCGACGTGGTGCGGCAGGTGGACAGGGCGCAGTACGAGACGGGCGAGGGACCGTGCCTCGACGCCGCCTACAAGCACAGGACGGTGCGGCTGTCGGACATGACCCAGGAGAAGCGATGGCCGGAGTTCACCCGGCGCGCCCTCGATCTCGGCGTGAAGAGCATGCTCTCCTTCCAGCTGTACGTCCACAAGGACAACCTGGGCGCCCTGAATCTGTACTCACGTGAGAAGAACGCCTTCGACGACGCATCCGAGCATGTCGGCCTGCTGTTCGCGGCCCACGCGGCGGTGGCGATGTCGGGAGCGCGGCAACAGGAGCAACTGAGGCACGCGATGGCTGTCCGCGACCTCATCGGCCAGGCGAAGGGCGTCCTCATGGAACGCCACAAGCTGACCGCGAACCAGGCGTTCTCCCTGCTCGTACGCGCCAGTCAGCAGACCAACACCAAGCTGGTCGACGTCGCCGAGTATCTGGTGGACACCGGGGAGCTGCGCACCCGTGGAGACCGTTGACCGGCCGGCGGGGCGGAATCAGCCGTGCGGCCGCCGCGGACCCGGCAAGAGCGGCGGGAGCACGGCCAGACCGAAGGTCTCGAGCAGGCCGACGATCTCCAGGACTCTGTGGGCGATGCGACTCGGCTTGATCAGCGTGAGGCGGCATCCCACCTCGGCCGCGGCGGTCTGGCTCATGAGTAACGCACGTATGCCGGACGCGTCGAGAAAGGTGACCCCCGCGAGGTCGACCTCGATGCGGCTCGGCCGCTGCCGCCGCAGGACCTCGAGGACGCCGCCGTACAGTTGCCCGGACGTGCTTATGTCGATCTCACCGCACGCGATGATCCGCGTCATCCCTGCCCACGCACACACGGCGGGTGGTTCCTGCGCGGGAGGAAGAGCGGAGGGGACTTCGGGACCCATTCGGTTCTCCCGTGGTCGAGGCCGGCCGCATCCCCTCACTTCTGAAGGCCACGACCAGCCCACACATGAGTAACCACAACCGGGCGGGCCATACCATTCCCGCACCCGCGGCAAAACAATGGGAAAATCGCACGGGCCGCGCCGAGGACCGCCGCGCCCGGCCCCCGGCCGGCGCGTCGATCGAGGTGGCCGAGCCGAGGTCCTCGGCCAGGGCCTCCTCCTCCAGTTCCTCCCGCCGTGCGGCGCCGGGCCGGCGGCGGCCATCTCGGCCGCCTGGGCGCGCTCGGCCTCGCCGAGCTGCCGGTGCGCGGTGGTGAGGACGACCGCGCCGAGGAGCACGGCCGCGGCCCCCATGTAGAACGGCGCGTGCCGGCTGTCGAAGTGCTCGGCGAGCTTGCCCGCGACGAAGGGCGCGAGGCCGCCGCCGATGAACCGGATGAAACCGTACGACGCGGAGGCGATGGGCCGCTCCACCGGCGAGATGGTCATGACCGCCTGGGTGGTGACGGTGTTGTTGACGCCGATGAAGACGCCGGCCACGATCACGCCGCAGATCACGGCGATCCGGTTGTCGGTGAACAGCGCGATCACCAGGATGTCGATGCTGAACAGCACGAGATTGGCGTACAGCGTGCGGGCGATGCCGAAGCGGGCCTGCAGCCGCGGGGCGCCGAAGACCGAGAAGATCGCGACGAGGATTCCCCAGCCGGTGAAGACGAGGCCGAGCTGGTGCTCGTCGAGCTCCATCGGATACGGCGCGTAGCCCAGCACCGTGAAGAAGCCCCAGTTGTAGCAGAGCGCGGTCAGGCCCAGGATGAGCAGGCCGCGGTGGCGCAGGGCCTTGATCGGGGCCGCGATGCCGGTCTTCTTCGCCGGCGTGGGCGTGGGCCGCACCAGGGTGACGGTGGCGATCAGCGCGATCGCCATCAGGACCGCGACGCCGTAGAACGGGCCGCGCCAGCTGATGCCGCCGAGCACGCCGCCCAGCAGGGGGCCGACCGCGATGCCGACGCCGAGCGCGGTCTCGTACAGGATGATCGCACCGGCGAAGCCGCCGCTGCTCGACGCGACGATGACGGCCAGCGAGGTGGCGATGAACAGGGCGTTGCCGAGGCCCCAGCCGGCGCGGAAGCCGACGATGCCGCCGATGCTGCCGGACGCCCCGGCGAGGGCGGCGAACACCACGATCAGGGCGAGGCCCACGATGAGGGTGCGCTTGGCGCCGATCCGGCTGGAGACCCACCCGGTCACCAGCATCGCCACGGCGGTGACGACCAGGTAGCTCGTGAACAGCAGCGACACCTGGCTGGGCGTGGCGTGCAGCTTCGCGCTGAGGGCGGGCAGGATCGGGTCCACCAGCCCGATCCCCATGAACGAGATCACGCAGGCGAAGGCGACGGCCCAGACCGCCTTCGGCTGCTTGAAGGGGTTGGAGACGGGGGCATGAGCAGAGCTCACCGGACCTCCTGGAAATAAGCGAGGGGGAGCGCCCTGGTCCCTACTCGTCCGCCGTGCCCTCGAGCAGGCGCCGGAGCAGGGGGAGGAACTCGCCGGCGACCCGCGTCAGCTCGCGCAGCTCGCCGGGGGACAGCGTGCCGAGCATCTCGGTGAGCCGCTCTCTGCGCCGCCGGCGCCGCTCGGCCAGCAGCGCCCGGCCGGCGTCGGTGACGCTGACCCGCACCGCGCGGCCGTCGAGGTCGTCGACCGCCCGGCACACCAGGCCTTCGCGCTCCAGGCGCTGCACGAGCTGGGTCATCGACGGCTGGGTGACGGACTGCTTCGCGGCCAGGACGCTCAGCCGCTCCGGGCCGTTGCGGTCCAGGTAGGACAGGGTCGTCGCGGCCGTGAGGCTGAGGTCGCTCTGCGCGGACAGCCGCCGTACGGCGAGCACCGCGAGGTCGTCCAGGACGGCCGCGACCGCCTGGGACTCCTCAGGGGGATCGGCGCTCGGGGTGACGGACACAGGTGTTCCTCCGGACGGGAACCGAATTTACATAGGAAGCTTATACAACTCTCCGGAGTGCACCACATCGCCCCCACGTCGCCCCGGCTTCGGCGGGCGAACGGATACGTCGGCGACGGGCACCCCGCCGCCGACGTTTCCCCTGCACGAACAGGGCCGGCCCTTGGGCCCGATCAGCCGCGCCTGGCGGGCGGCCAGCCGTAACCCCAGCCGCCCTGGGCCATCGTCTGGAAGGCCCACCCGTCCTCGGTGCGCACCAGCAGGTCGCCGTAGCGCATGCTCTCCCGCCGGCCTTCGACCGTCATCGTCGCCGTGGTCTCCACGAACACGAGGTTGGGGCTGAGGAAGTGCGGCGTCCTCACCGACTCCATGTCGAGCCCCGCCGTTCCGCCGCCCATGGCCTCCCGCATCGCCTCGACGTACTCCTCGCGCGTCCACTGCCGTACGGCCGCGAAGCCGCCCGGCACGTCGGTGGCCAGGTTCATCGGGAAGACCGCGAGGTCGGCGAGTTGCTCGATCGCCCCCTGCTCGGCGAGCGCGTCGTACTGGGCGAACCAGTCCTCGATGCTCTTCAGTTCCTCGCCGCTCGGCTCATACACGAAATATGCCCCTTTCTGCCGTACGGCGTACCGTACAGCATACGAAGCGCTGGTACGAGTCGGCGCGGCACTCGGGCGGGAGATATCCGGGATGTCGTGGCGTACAGTAACGAGACGAATCCTGTGCGTGGTAAAACTTTGGTCTTCGTCGTTGTTCCGGTCTGGTGAGGGGTCCGGGGCCCCATCAGCCGGACGCTTTCCTGGAGATGGCCATGGAGATGGGGCTGGGCGGCTCGGCGGCCGACACGTTTCCCACGCGGCCCGAGCTGCAGCGGCTACTGCCCGGGTATCGACTGATCCGCCGGCTCTCCCAGACGCCCATGAGCGAGGTGCACCTGGCGGAGGAGGTGGGCCTCGCCAACCGCAGGGTCGCCCTGAAAGTCCTCAACCCGAGCGTGTGCGATCAACCGAGCTTCCGGGAGCGTTTCCACCGTGAGGTGAAGAGTGCGGCGCGGCTCGGCCACCCCAACGTCATCCCGATCCATCAGGCGGGTGAGGCGGGCCCACTGCTCTACCTGGTCATGCCGTACGTCGAGGGCACCGACCTGGCCGGGCTCCTGCGTGCCGAGGGCCCCCTCGGCCTGGCCAGGACCGCGCGGATCATCCGCCAGGTCGCCGCCGCCCTTGACGCCGCGCACGGCAAGGGCCTGGTGCACCGGGACGTCAAACCGCACAACATATTGATCGACCGTGACTCCGGACATGTGTACCTCTGTGACTTCGGCATCGCGAAGCACGTGGCGGACGAGACGTCGTCGGCCGGACAGTTCATCGGCACGATCGACTACGCCTCGCCCGAGCAGATCCAAGGCCGCAAGGTCGACGAGCGGACCGACGTCTACTCCCTCGGCTGTGTCCTGTACCAGTGCCTGACCGGACGCAGGCCATACCCCGAGCCCGTCCCCGTCTCGGTGATGTGGGCCCATCTCCATGCGCCGCCGCCGCGGGTGACTGATTCGTGTCCGAATCTGGACAGCCGCATCGACGACATCGTGGCCACCGCGCTGGCGAAGAAGCCGGACGACCGCTTCACAGGGTGCGCCGAACTGGCCGCCCGGCTCGCCGAGGTCGTCGGCGCCGTGCCGGGGCCGGACCTTCCTGCGCCACCACCCCCGCCGCCGGGGAGCCGCGGGCGGCGCATTCTGACGATGCTGGTGGCGACGGTGCCGGTGATCGCCATCGGCGTGATCGTGTATGTGGTGAACAGGGACGACCTCGCTTCGGCCGCGCTGGCGCGCGTCCCGAAGTCGCTACAGGCGACCTGTGCCCGCGCCGGCACACGTGGCGGATTTCCCGGGGCGGACATCTCGCTGAGCTGCCGTGACGGCTCCGGCGACGAGGTGGTGTTCGGCCTGTTCGACACGGCGGCGGACATGGACGAGGCGTACGAAGCCGCCGTACGCGAGGCCGGTGTCGTCCAGGGCAGCGGGGACTGCGCATCGGCCGACACGGGCGAGCACCGCTACCCCGGGGTCGGGCCCCCGAAGGGGCGGGTCCTGTGCCGGACGGCGGGCGACACCAGGTCCCTGATCTGGACCGACACCGCGGCGAGGACCGTGGCGCGCGCCGGCATGTCGAAGGGCGGCAGAGCCGGGCCTGCCCCGCACATGGGCCGCCCTCCTCGGCGAACCGCCGTTCCCGACCAGGGACGAGAGGTCGCTGATCGACGACATGGAGGCGAAGGGCTGCAAGCGCGTCGAGCCCGGCGACCTGGACAGGTATCCGGAGGCGGTGGCGGGAGTCGAGTGCGATCCGGGCGCGGGTGCCACCGCGGTCTCCTACTATCGCTTCACCGACCTGCCCGCGCTGCGGCGCGCCTACGACGAGCGTGCGGGCAGGATCCGGGCGCCGTACGGCATCTCCTGCGCGACCAACCCGCGCGGGTTTCTCGGCAGCAACCGGTACGACCACAAGAGTGTGGAGATCGGCGGCGTGCTGTGCCATCCGGAGGCAGGCGGCGGGTTCGCCGTCGAGTGGAGCGTCGAACCGTTCCTCATTCTGGCCCGGGTGTCCGGTACGGACCCCCGCAAGCTGGCCGACTGGTGGAGCACGTCCGACACTCCCTCCATGGACAAGGTCGCGCGGGTCATCAACGCGCAGGCGCGACCCGCGTTCCCCACGGCCGCCGAGCAGGCTCTGCTACGGCACATCCCGGCGGCGTCGCGAGTCAATTGCGTACGCCCGTCGAAGGAACAGATAGCGACCAATGTGCGAGACGCGTCGATCGTCGGCGTGGTGTGCGGCCCCCTGTGCCGCGCATAGCGAAACACCCTGCGACACGTATCCGAAGGACTTCGTCGGAGAGGGCGCATACACCATCGACGGTGAATCCTCCGGTCGGCTGACCTGTAGAAGAAATGGCATCTGGTACAACCTCGTCTGGACCGACGAGCGGCTGAACATCGAGGCGTTCCACTTCAATGCCCCGAATCCCAGGAAGTTAATCGACTGGTGGCGCAAGGATGGAGGACTGGTCCAGGCGAGCTAGGGGAGCCGGGCAGTAGGTCTGGAGGATCGGCATGGGTGTGCTCGGCGGTTCGGTGACGTACCTTTACTGGTCGGAGCGCCGCGTGCGGAGAACGCTCGAGGACAATGGCATCGACCTGCGTAAGTGGACGACCAAGACCACTACCCCTGACTTCGGCGGAATGCTTCCGCAGGTCGAGATAACCGCCGCCGAAACGGTTCACCATCGCGCGAGACTGTCTGACCAGGTCGAAAGGGCGCTCGGCGAGACGATCGTCACGGACATCGAGAGCACTCCGCCCGGTGTCCGCTACGCACGGGGGCAAGGCTCCGTGGTCTTCGGCGAATTCGTCGGCCCCGATGGGGGAAGCCAGAATCGAGCGATGATCTATACGGAGGCGGACGGCGATGGTTCCATAGGTGTCTGCTTGTTCGGCAGCATGACGAACTTCGCAGATCACGTCCAAGGTGCGGAGTGGACCTCTGGGTGGGGATGGACATCGTCATCGGCGCCGGAGGTTCGCCGATTCCTTGAAGAGAAGTGCGCTCGGGGATTCGAGGGGCTCACGCGGGAGGAACTCGCCTTCCATGCCTGCCAGGTAGCGCGACACCAGGGGGGTCGTGACACGTTCCAGGCGTGGCGGCGCGCCTTCACGTACGGGGATATCGAGAGCAATGCCGAATGGGTGGCCGAGATCTTCTATGACGTGGATCTGTCCGAAACCAGATACAAGGACCTGACTCCCCCGAGCCGGATTCTGATCGGCGCTCCTTTGTGGATCCGCACTCCGCGTGCTCGCGATATCCGCCTCTATCAGGACTTTTCCCAAGAAGAACTGGAACTCTCTCACGTCGAGCGCCGGAGGGGAGCCGCTCTTCGCGCAGCCACGCGATCAGCGCTGCGTTCCCTGCTGACTCCGAAGGGTGCGGGGCGCAATCGGTCGCGTTAGCCGAGCGCGCGTATGAGACGCGGATCACGGGGTAGCCGTGGGCCCGTACGTCGTGAAGGCTCTCAACGGGAGGACCCATGGCCGCTCCGGTCGACTGGGGAAGAGGAGTGGCCGACGCCTGGTCGTCGATCGCCACGTTCGTCCCCAAGTTCCTCGCATTCGTCGTCGTCCTCGTGGTGGGCTGGCTGGTCGCCACGGCACTGCGGAAGGCCGTGGACGCCGTACTCGAACGCGTCGGGTTCGACCGATGGGTCGAGCGCGGGGCCGTGGGGCGGGCGCTGGCGCGCAGCAGGTACGACGCGTCCGGCCTGCTCGCGAAACTCGTCTACTACGCGATCCTGCTGATCACGCTGCAGATCGCCTTCTCCGTCTTCGGGCCCAACCCCGTCAGCGACCTGCTCTCCGGAGTGGTGGCATGGCTGCCCAAGGCCGCCGTGGCGATCGTCATCATCGTGGTCGCCAGCGCCATCGCCAGGGCCGTCAAGGACATCGTCACCGCCGCTCTGGGCTCCCTGCCGTACGGCCGGCCGCTGGCCACGATCGCGTCGGTGTTCATCATCGGCCTCGGCGTCATCGCCGCGCTCAACCAGATCGAGGTCGCGACCACCGTCACGACACCCGTGCTGATCGCCATCCTGGCCACCATGGCCGGCATCCTCATCGTCGGCGTCGGCGGCGGCCTGGTCCGGCCCATGCAGCAGCGCTGGGAGCACTGGCTGAGCCGGGCGGAGGCCGAGACCGACACCATCCGCGCCCAGGCCGCGGCCTACAGCCGGGGCCGCGCCGACGCGATGGAGACCGCCGCCGTGTCACGGGCGGAGCAGCCGCGGCAGCGGGTGGGGGCCTTCGCCCAGCCGGCCTCCGCCGCCTACCCGCAGAGCACGGCACAGCCTCAGAGCACCGCGCAGCCTCAGAGCACCGCGCAGCCTCAGAGCACCGCGCAGCCGCCGAACACCGTGCAGGCGCAGAACGTCGCGCAGCCGCCGAACGTCGGCGGGAACACCCCGGGCGTGCAGGGCGGCGAGGACGCGCGGGCGAGCCGGCCCGCGTACCCCGAGAGCACCCCGCCGGCCGCTCCGGGCGCTCCGACGACCCCCATTCCTCCGGCTGCGGGCACCTCGGGCGCCCCGATGCCGCAGGACGCGCCGGGTGAGGTGGCGCGGCCCACCTCCTCCCGGCCGAATCCCCCGGAGGAGCCGCCGTCGCCGCGCCGGTGAGCCCTTCGGTCGCGCGGGGCGTCCCTCAGCCGGAGGGGCGCCCCGCCGCTGTATGGGGTCAGGCCGGTTCGGCCGCGGCGTCGAGCATCAGGCAGACCGCGCTCATGCGCAGGGTGGCGAAGTCGAGCGGTTGGTCCGGTCCCGGCGCCCGCCAGCCCTTCTCCCGCGCGCCGTCCCAGTAGCCGATCAGGTAGGCGAGCAGGGAGGCCGGCCCGACCCGTTCGCCCAGCTCCGCGATGGCGTGCTTGACGGCGGTCATGTGCTGGTCCAGCGAGGCGAGGACCCCCGGATGCTGGTGCCGCAGGTCCAGCACGCGCTGCGCGAACTCGGCACGGATGCGGACAGGCCAGGACTGCTCGGACACGGAAGTCCCCCGGAGGGTCAAGGGTGATGGGTGCCTCATCACGATAAGCGCCTCCGGAAGCACAACGATCCAGAACCCTCAGAGAGGGCGAAACCTCAAGCGGGAGCGCCCGTCCCGCGTCCGGCGCGCGGGCAGTGCCGATCGCGGCCCAGTCTGGCGAAGGTGTCCGGCCCACGGGCGGGCTGAGGGGGTCAGAGCGGCGGCGTGCTGGAGCCGCGCACGACGAGTGTCGTCGGCAGGATCCGGGGCGGCGGGGCTTCCGCGCCGTTGATCATGGAGACCACCGCCTCGGCGGCGGCGGTGCCGAACCCGGCCTTGTCCTGGGCGACGGTCGTCAGGCCCGGCGGCACGAGCGCGGCCACCTCGATGTCGTCGAACCCGACCAGGGCGATGTCCTCGGGCACCTTCAGCCCGGCTTCGCCGATCGCGCGCAGCGCGCCGACGGCCATCTCGTCGCCCGCGACGAACACGGCGTCGGGCCGCTCGTCGGCCTCCAGCAGGCGGCGCATCGCGGCGTGGCCGCCCGACAGGTAGAAGTCGCCCTCGACCACGAACTCGGGCCGGCGCGGCAGCCCCAGCCGGGACAGTTCGTCCTGGTAGCCCCGCAGACGCTCGGCGCCGGGCCGCGTGTGCGCCGGGCCAGTGATCGTGGCGATGGCCCGCCGTCCCCGCTCGTGCAGGTGCCGTACGGCGAGGCGGGCGCCGCCGACGTTGTCCGAGGTCACGTACGTGGCGTGGGGACCCTCGACGGGACGGTCGAGGCTGACGCAGGGCACCCCCGATTCGGACAGCCGCTGCAGTGAGGGATCCCAGGTGCCGCTGTCGATCATCACGACGCCGTCGAGGTTGTGCCTGCGCGCGGCGCGCACGTAGGCGTCCTCGGTCCTCTCCCCGCTCGTGTCCCCGCTCGTCGCGAGCATGAGGAGGTGATATCCGCGCCCGCTGAGCGCCGTCTTCAGGCCGATGAGGATTTCCTGGAAGAACGGGTGCCGCCAGCCGGGGCGGCGGTGGTCGGTGTCCCACACCAGGCCGACCATGAAGGATTTCTTGGTGGCCAGCGTGCGGGCGGACTCGTTGGGCAGATAGCCGATTTGGCGGGCCGTCCGCAGCACCTGCTCCCTGGTCTTCGCGTTCACCACCTCGGGGTTGTTGAACACGCGGGAGACGGTCGCGGGAGACACGCCGCACAGGCGCGCCAGCTCTCTGATCGTTGCCACGGACCAAACGCTATCGCATCTCGCTGTAACCGGTTTCATGCAACCGGTTTCTCCAAAATAGGCAACCGCCGGGAAGTCCGTCAACCAGTAATCGGAATTTCCTTCCGTCATGTTTTTGTGACTTGACAGCTTCCCCTCCTCTTATGTGTGATGGCGGGCATCGGCCGGCGCTTTCTCGTTGCCACGGGCTCGGCCGCCGTCGTGTCTCGCAGCCGCTTCCCTTTCTCCTGTGAGGGAGTTCAGGTGTCCGCTGCGGAACTCCGTCTGCCCGCGTGTGTGCCCGCCGTACGGCTCGGCGGGTCCCGCGGCCTTCGGGGGGAACGGTTCCATCGCCCGTACGGCCGGCAGCCGTGTCCGGGCTGTTCACCCGAGCGGGCACGGAACCTGGAGCGAACAGGGGATGACGGCGACCGACGAACGCCTCGCCATGCCGCGGACCTTTCCCGCCGGCTTCGTGTGGGGCACGGCCACCGCGGCCTACCAGATCGAGGGGGCCGTCAGCGCCGACGGCCGGGGGCCCTCGATATGGGACACCTTCTGCCGGATGCCCGGCGCGGTGGCACGGGGTGAGTCGGGTGAGTTCGCCTGCGACCACTATCACCGCTGGCAAGAGGATGTCGATCTCATGAAAGACCTGGGGGCGGGGGCCTACCGATTCTCCGTTGCCTGGCCGCGGGTGCTGCCCGACGGCCGGGGACCGGTGAACCGGCGCGGGCTCGACTTCTACCGGCGGCTCGTGGACGCCCTGCGGGAGGGCGAAATCGAGCCGTACGTGACCCTCTACCACTGGGACCTGCCGCAGGCGCTGGAGGACCGCGGGGGCTGGCGGGTCCGCGACACGGCCGAGCGTTTCGCCGACTACGCCGAGGTGATGTACGACGCCCTCGGCGAATCGGTCTCGAACTGGATCACGCTGAACGAGCCGTACTGCTCGGCCATCGTCGGCTACGGCGAGGGCCGGCACGCGCCGGGCGCCAGGGAGGGGCACGGCGCGCTGGCCGCGGCCCACCACCTGCTGCTCGGCCACGGCCTGGCCGTCGCGCGCCTGCGGGAGATGGCCAGACCCGGTCAGCAGGTCGGGGTGACGCTCAACATGTCGCCGACCGTGCCGGTGACCTCCGCGCCGCGGGACGTCCAGGCCGCGCGGCGGATGGACCTGCTGGTCAACCGGCAGTTCACCGAACCGCTCTTCGGCGGGGCCTACGCCTCCGACATGGCCGAGACGTTCGGCCGGATCACCGACTTCTCCTTCCGGCGGGACGGCGACCTGGACGTCATCGGCACGCCGGTGGACTTCCTCGGGGTGAACTACTACTACCGCCTGCACGTGGAGGCCGCGCCGTACGAGGAGGCCGACCCCGCCCGGCGCTCGGCGTTCGACCTGGGCGTGCGCACCGTCACGCCGCAGGACGCGCGCACCAGCGGCCTGGGCTGGGTGGTGGAGCCCGAGGGGCTGTACGAGACCCTCGTCGGGCTGACCTCCCGCTATCCGGACCTGCCGCCCGTCTACATCACCGAGAACGGGTACGGCGACGACGGTGTGCTGGAGGACGGCGGGCGCATCGACTACCTGCGCGACCACCTGGCCGCGACCCGCGACGCGATGACGGCGGGCGCGGACGTGCGCGGCTACTTCTGCTGGTCGCTGATGGACAACTTCGAGTGGGCCCGGGGCTACTCCGCCAGGTTCGGCCTGGTGCACGTTGACTACGACACCCAGCTGCGCACGCCGAAGGCCAGCTTCCACTGGATGCGCGACTTCATCGCCGACCCGGTCGTCACCGGACCTGTGACCACGGGTCCGGTCGACATCCTGGTCGCCGGCACCCCGAGGGGTGAACGCCCGGCGGGGGACTGAGGAGCCCTCCGGGCTCCGGGTTGGCCGGCCGCGCCTCTGGCGCGTGCCGGTCAATTCCCCCTTCGATGCGCCTAATCCGGATTAATCGGCTACGTTTTGATCAACGTACGAGCGCATCAGGGCAGGACCAATGAACCAGGAGCAGGGCCCGCCGGGAATCGACGTGACGGTCCCCAGCGTCGCCCGGATCTACGACTACCTCCTCGGCGGCAAGGACAACTTCGCCGTCGACCGGGCGGCGGCCGAGAAGCTCATCGAGCTGACCCCGAACGCGCGTGAGGGCGTGCAGACCAACAGGCGCTTCATCCGCCGGGCCGTGACCCTCATGGCCCGGCAGGGCATCCGCCAGTTCCTCGACATCGGCGCCGGGCTGCCGACGCAGGAGAACGTCCACCAGGTCGCGCTCGGCGAAGCCCCCGACTCGCGGGTGGTCTACGTCGACAACGACCCGATCGTGCTCGCCCACGGCCGGGCCCTGCTGGCCGACAACAGCCAGACGATCGTCGTGGACGGCGACCTGCGCGAGCCCGAGGCCATCCTCGACGACCCCCGGATCAACGAGCACATCGACTTCGGCAAGCCGGTGGGCCTGCTCATGGTGGCCGTGCTGCACTTCATCCCCGGCACCGAGGACGCCGGGCGCATCGTTGCCACGCTGCGCGACCGGCTCGCCCCAGGTAGCGCGATGGCCGTCAGCCACCTGTCGTACGGCGACCTCGACGAGGAGAAGATCCGCGAGGGACGCGAGCTGTACAAGAACACCTCCGCCGGGGCGGTCACCCCGCGGACCCACGCCGAACTGCTGCGGTTCTTCGACGGGTTCGACCTGGTGGAGCCGGGTCTGGTCGTGACCGAGGAGTGGCGGCCCGAGCCCGACGAGCCGAAGCTGCCGAGGATCCCCGGCGTGGACGGCTACGCCGGCGTCGGCCTGCTGCGCTGACCGGACCCGATGAGAGGGCCCGGTGAGAGGGCCCGCCGCGGGCGAGCGGCGGGCCGGTCACCGGATCACGCGGCCGCGATCCACAGGTCGGGGCCGAACACCTCGTAGTGGATGCCGGAGGCGGGCACGCCCAGCTCGACCAGCTGCGCGCGCACGGCCCGCATGAACGGCAGCGGCCCGCACAGGCAGGCCACGACGTCCCCGGGCAGGTCGAGCGCCGACAGGTCGGCCCGGCCCACGGCGGCGACATGGTCGGCGGCGTGCGCTGCGTCACCCACCTGCGCCGGGGGCAGGTCCTCGTACCAGCGGTGCAGGGTGGCGCCGGGCAGGGCCGCGACCAGGTCCGCGAGCTCCTCGCGGTGGACGTGGGCGTCCGGGGAGCGGTCGGCGTGCACGACCATCACCCGTCGGCTCGAACCGGTGGCGGCGAGGTGGTCGAGCATCGACAGGATGGGGGGTGACCCCAATCCCCGCCGAGGCGAGCAGCAGCGGGCCGTCGCCCTCGGGCAGGGTCAGGTCGCCGAAGGGCGCGGAGACCGCGAGCACGTCACCGGCCCGGACGTGTTCGTGCAGCCAGGCGGACACCTCGCCCTCGGGGGCGTCCTCGCCGCGCACCCGCTTGACCGTGATCCGCCAGTCACCGCGTTCCGGGGCGTTCGACAGGCTGTACTGCCGGATCTGCCGCGCCCCGTCGGGCAGCGTGACCTGGACGCTGACGTACTGACCCGGCCGGAAGGACATCGGGGTGTCCGGGCGCAGGAGGAAGGAGGCGACGTCCGCCGTCTCGTCGCGCCGCTCGACCACGGTGGCCCGCGTCCAGCCCCGGCCCGCCTCGCGGTAGAGGTCGCGCTCCAGGCCGATCAGCGTCTCGGCCATGAGCCAGTAGACCTCGTCCCACGCCTGGGCGACCTCGGGCGTGACGGCGTCGCCCAGCACCTCGACGATCGCGCCGAACAGGTACTTGTGCACCACGGCGTACTGCTCCTCGGTGACGCCGAGGGAGGCGTGCTTGTTGGCGATCCTGGAGAGCATCGTGCCGGGAAGCTCCCCCGGGCGCTCCACCAGCGCGGTCGCGAACGCGGCGATCGAGCCCGCCAGTGCGATGCGCTGCTCACCGTTGGCCTGGTTGCCGCGGTTGAACAGGTCGCGCAGCAGCTCCGGGTTGTCGGCGAACATCGTGTCGTAGAAGCGGGCGGTGATCTCCTGGATCGCGCCCGCGATCACGGGCAGGGTGGCGCGGACGGTCACGGCCGACTCGGGGGAGAGCATGGCAATCTCCAAATTGGTATCTGATGCGCAAATTAAACGTCGGAAACCTGCTGGTTCTTCCCATTTGTGCAGGTCAGGAGAGGCTGAGCAGCACCGGCCTCGACGACGAGGAGGCCAGTTGATCCACGGTGATCGGATCGAGGGAGGCGTAGAAGGCCTGCTGTGCCGCGCGCAGCGCGCCGCGCAGGCTGCAGACGGCCCGTAGCGGGCAGGGGATCTCCCCCTCGCAGGTGACGACCTCCTCCTCTCCCTCCAGTTCGCGGACCAGCCAGCCGATCGAGGCCGTACGGCCGAACTCGGTCAGCTCCAGGCCGCCCCCGCGTCCCCGGCGGGCCTCCACGACGCCGAGGTGCTGCAGGCGGGCGATGGCCTTGGCGGTGTGGTTGTAGGGGATCGCCATCGCGTCGGCCACCTGGCGGGTGGTGAGCGACGCCCCCGGTTCCAGGACCGCCAGGCGCATGGTGACGCGCAGGGCCAGGTCCGTGAACTTCGTCAACCGCACATTTCGACGCTAGCAAATCGGTATGTAGCACTCCAATTTGGGGTGCTTCGCACGGAACGGAAGTTGTCGGTGGCCGGCTCTAGGGTGGACCCCATGACAACGCTGGCTGATCGCCCGAACACCGCGCTGCTGGTCATCGACGTCCAGAACGGGGTGATGGAAGGCGCTCCCAACCGCGACGCCGTGATCGCGAACATCGACACCCTGGTCGGCAAGGCCCGCGCGGAGGACGTGCCGGTGATCTGGGTGCAGCACTCCGACGACCACGGTCTCCAGCGGGACAGTGAGAACTGGCGGTACGTGCCCGAGCTGGTCCGCCAGGATGCGGAGCCGCTCGTCCACAAGAGGTACGGCGACTCGTTCGAGGACACCGACCTGGAGGCGCTGCTCGCCGAGCGCGGGGTGGGCCGCCTCGTCGTCACGGGCGCCCAGACGGACGCGTGCATCCGCTCGACCCTTCACGGGGCCTTCGTCCGCGGCTACGACGTGACGCTGGTCGGCGACGCCCACACCACCGAGGACCTCACCGCCTACGGTGCGCCGGCTCCCGAGCAGGTGATCGCGCACACGAACCTCTACTGGCAGTGGCAGAGCGCCCCGGGCCGCCGCGCGGGGACCGTCGGCACGGCGGAGGTGACCTTCGCCGCCGACGCGGGCTGAGGTTCCGGCGCGGCTGAGGGGGCATCACCGAGGGGGAGCGGGCCGCGGTGGGGGACGGCGCCGCTCCCCGTCTGAACGTGAGCGTGGTGGACGTGACCGCAGCCGCCTGTCCCGAAGACCTCGTCCGGGCCGTCCGGGCGGCGGGCGTGCGTGACGAGCGCCTGGTCCAGGCCGTGCGCTCGACCCCGAGAGCCGGTTTCGTCCCCACCGAGCACATCGCCCACGCGTACGAGGACGTGCCGATCCCCATCGCGCACGGGCAGGTGACGACCCAGCCGTCGCTGTCGGCGACGATGATCGAGGGGCTGGGACTCACCGGCCGGGAGCACGTGCTGGAGGTCGGCAGCGGCCTCGGCTACCAGACCGCGCTGCTCGCCCGCATGGCCGCCGACGTGGTCAGCGTCGAGTTGTGGCCCGACCTCGTACGCGGGGCACGCCGCAACCTGGCCCGGCAGGGCATCCGCAACGCCGAGGTGCTCGTCGGCGACGGTGGCCAGGGGGTGCCCGAGCACGCCCCCTACGACGCCGTCATCGTCTCGGCCGCCTTTCCCACGGTTCCCGCGCCGCTGGTCGAGCAGTTGCGGCTCGGTGGACGCCTGGTGCAGCCCATCGGCTCGGGCGGCCGGGAGGAGGTCGTGCTGTTCGAGCGCACCGTCATCGGTCTCGAACCCCGCCAGGTCCTCACGCTGGCCCGTTTCGTCCGTCTCCACGGCCGCTACGGCTATCCGTCCTGACCCTGTACGTACGGCCCGAATCGGAAGGTCGAATACTGGATTTAGGTTCGCATCGGGGGCATCTCCGCGCAGGCAATCACGCGTGTTCACCCCGTAATCAAACGCGCGACATCGCAGATCCGGGAGGACTGCGGGGATTGAGCGACTGCCGATAATCCCGGTAATACGGCAAATCGAATTTTATGCTGCCTTTACGCCGTTATCGTCGGCGGTTACCCTTTGATCGCTTTGCTGATGCTCGATCCGCTGTTGCCGAGTCTCTCCTGACGCTCAGCTTCACGCGGGCGCCGCCACAACAGCCTTCGCTGTGTGCCGACGGAGAGGTGGACGGGGTGCGACGGGGTGGGTTCATGCTGGGCAAAATCGGCCCGGCTCGATGGCTGCTGCGTGTCACGACTGTGGTGGTGATCGCGCTTGCGCCCGGGTTGATGCGGCTTCCGGCGTATCCGGGCCCGGTGGCCGCGCCGCGCGTGGTGCTGAACCTGCCGAACGACACGTCCGGGTCGGCGGGCGCTCCGCCAGTGCAGCAGTCGGGCTCGGCGAAGGACCTGCCGCACCTGGTCGACGCATCGGCCACGGAACCGAGGAACCTCCCAATTCCCGGCCCGCGCCCGCATGACGACGGAAAGCGCCCGGAAGGCGGGCTGCCGCTGGACAAGCCTCGCACGCCTTCGGGCGAACCGGCCGAAGGCGGTCTGAAGTCGCCGCCGCCCCTGCCTAAGGAGATCAAGGAGGCGGCTGCTGAGCCGGCGACGCCTCCGGCGGCCGTCCGGGCCCAGGGCCTGTCGCTGAGGCGGGTGGTGCCGGGTAAGGGCGCGTCAAGGGTGGTCACCCGGGTGGCGCAGGCCGGCACGCTGGGAGCCGCCACCCTGAACCTGACCTCCGCCACGGCAGGGGACAATGTTCCCTTCGTGGCGTCTCTCACGGCGACGGGAACCCTGGGCTCGGACGGGTGGACGATCTCGTCATTGACGCCCGAGTTCTCGGCGAAGATCACCGACCCGTTGTACCGGTCGTCCTATCTGGGGCTGGAGATCGAGCATGATCCGTCGGTGCCGTCGCAGGGCTCGGGTCTGATCTGGTCGGGGACGGGTTCGTCCTCGGCGGCCTCCGGGTCGTCCGCTTCCATCATCGTGCCGTCGGGGAAGCTGACGGACGGGTGGCTGGTGCGGTGGCGGGTCCGCGGTGTGACGACGACGGGGGTGAACGGGGCGTGGTCGGATTGGCAGACCGCGAGAATCGACGTCAGTAAGCCCGCGGTGTCGAACCTGTCGATATGGGACGGCATGCAGAGTGGGGACCAGTGGACGATCTCGTCGTTGACGCCGGAGTTCCTGGCGAAGATCACCGATCCGCTGTCCCGCTCGTCCTATCTGGGGGTGGAGATCGAGCATGATCCGTCGGTGCCGTCGCAGGGTTCGGGTCTGATCTGGTCGGGGACGGGTTCGTCGTCGGCCCCGTCGGGGTCGTCCGCGTACCTCTTCGTGCCGTCGGGGAAGCTGACGGACGGGTGGCTGGTGCGGTGGCGGGTCCGCGGTGTGACGACGTCGGGGGTGGCCGGACCGTGGTCGGTGTGGCAAACGGCCAAGATCGACGTCAGTAAGCCCGCGGTGTCGGAGCTGTCGATGTGGGACGGCGGGCAGAGTGCGGGCCTGTGGACGATCTCGTCGTTGACGCCGGAGTTCCTGGCGAAGATCACCGATCCGCTGTCCCGCTCGTCCTATCTGGGGGTGGAGATCGAGCATGATCCGTCGGTGCCGTCGCAGGGTTCGGGTCTGATCTGGTCGGGGACGGGTTCGTCGTCGGCCCCGTCGGGGTCGTCCGCCTACATCCTCGTGCCGTCGGGGAAGCTGACCGACGGGTGGCTGGTGCGGTGGCGGGTCCGCGGTGTGACGACGTCGGGGGCGGCCGGACCGTGGTCGGTGTGGCAAACGGCCAAGATCGACACTACCAAGCCCACGGTGTCGGAGCTGTCGATGTGGGACGGCGGGCAGAGTGCGGGCCTGTGGACGATTTCGTCGTTGACGCCGGAGTTCGTGGCGAAGATCACCTACTTGTACGGCAGCTCGTCCCGGCTGGGGGTGGAGATCGAGCATGATCCGTCGGTGCCGTCGCAGGGTTCGGGGCTGATCTGGTCGGGGACGGGTTCGTCCTCGGCGACCTCCGGGTCGTCCACGTACGTCCTCGTGCCGTCGGGGAAGCTGACCGACGGGTGGCTGGTGCGGTGGCGGGTCCGTGGCGTGAGCACGACGGGGGTGAACGGGCCCTGGTCGGACTGGCAAACGGCCAAGATCGACACTACCAAGCCCACGGTGTCGGACCTGTCGATGTGGAACGGCATGCAGAGTGCGGGCCTGTGGACGATCTCGTCGTTGACGCCGCAGTTCTCGGCGAAGATCACCTACTTGTACGGCAGCTCGTCCCGGCTGGGGGTGGAGATCGAGCATGATCCGTCGGTGCCGTCGCAGGGTTCGGGTCTGATCTGGTCGGGGACGGGTTCGTCCTCGGCGACCTCCGGGTCGTCCACGTACGTCACCGTGCCATCCGGGAAGCTGACGGACGGGTGGCTGGTACGGTGGCGGGTCCGCGGGGTGAGCACGACGGGCGTGAACGGGCCCTGGTCCGACTGGCAGACCGCGAAGATCGACGTCAACAAGCCGGCCGGCACCGGGCTCGGCGTGGTGCCCGGAACCAAGACCGGGGACGCCTCCTGGATCCTGGCCTCCCAGACGCCGTGGCTGTACACGAAGGTGACCGCCACGGGCGGCCTAGCCTCCTACCTGAGCGCGGAGGTCGAGCATGATCCGTCGGTTCCGTCGCAGGGCTCGGGGCTGATCTGGTCGGGAACCGGGACCACGTCGTACGCATCCGGGTCGAACGCATGGGTGCAGGTGCCCGCCGGCAAGCTCTCCGACGGCTGGGCGGTGCGGTGGCGGGTCCGCGGTGTGACGACGACGGGGGTGGCCGGGCCATGGTCGGACTGGCAGACCGCCACCGTGAACGTCACCAAACCGGCCGTCGCCGCGCCCGGTCTGACGCCCGGAACAGCGGGCGCCTCTTTCTGGACGGCCCAGTCGCTGAATCCGTGGTTTTTCGCGACGGTGACCGACCCGCAGGGACGCAGTTCCTTCCTTCGAGTGGAGGTCGAGCACGACCCCGAGGCGACGGAGCAGGGAACGGGGCAGATCTGGGCCGGGACCGGCACCACCGCATCCCCGTCCGGTTCGAAGGCCTGGGCCGGCATCCCGGAGGGCAAGCTGTCCGAGGGCTGGCGGATCCGCTGGCGAGTGCGTGGTGTCACCACGAGCGGGGTGAACGGCCCATGGTCGCAGTGGCAGACCGCGACGGTGTCCGTCCTTCCTTTCCAGACCTTCTCTCCTGCGGACAACACCCAGGTCGGCACGTTGCGGCCGACGTTGTCCGCGCACGCGCAGTCGTCCGTAGAGGGCACTGTCGTCTACTGGTTCCAGATCTGCTCCGGATCCAAGGACAACTGGACATGGTGTGAGAGCTCACAGGAGTGGACCAAGGAGGGGACGTTCACCGTCCCGAAGGACAAGTTGCAGTGGGGCAAGACCTACTGGTGGTACGCCAAGGCCGCGACGAGTGCCGCGACCGTAACCTCCTCCTGGCGGACCTTCACCACCGCGCCGGAGCAGGGCACTGTCAACTCGCTGCTCGCGCCGGGGACGGAAGGCCGCGAGTTCAATCACGTCAACGGCGGCTACACCCGCTCGATCGCCGACCTGTCCGTCGCGGCTCCCGGCCTCCCCCTGAGTGTGACCCGTACGTACAACAGCCTCGATCCCCGCTCTGACGGCGCGTTCGGCTCCGGCTGGTCCACCCGATGGGACATGCGGGTGCAGGACGAAGGACAGGCGCTCAGCTACCCGTCCATGGTCGGGCACTGGCCGCTGGGCGACCTGCCGGGCAGCGTGTTCGCGGCCGACGCCTCGGGGCACAGGTTCAACGCCGCGCTGTCCGCCGGCACCTCCCAGGTCGACGGGAAGGTCGGCCGCGCCGCCGCCACGTCCGGCGGTTCGGTCGCCACCGTGCCCGGCCCTGTGCTGCACGCGGACGACAGCTACACGGTCGCATCGTGGCTGAAGCTGGACGACAGGTCGGGCTCCTACCAGGTGGCCCGGCAGAACGGTGTCAACCGCTCCCCCTACTACCTCGGTGTCGATCAGGCGACCGGCCAGCTGATGTTCGCCACCTACGCCTCTGACACCGCCGGTTCCGCCCGCACCGCCGTGCTGTCGGGAGTGGACGCGCCCGTCGGGAAGTGGTTCCACGTCGCTGGCGTGTACGACAAGGCCGCGGACTCCATCTCCCTCTACGTCAACGGCACGCTGGCGAAGACGGTCACCGGCGTCCCGGCGGGCTGGAACGCGACCGGTACGACGGTGCTCGGCAGCGGCGTCAAGGGAGCCGTCGATGACATCCGTATGTTCCAGAAGGCGCTGTCATCGGCCGAGATCCAGAAGCTGGCTGACACGACGACGATCACCCCGCCCGCCACCGTGCTGATCACTTACCCGGATGGCACCCAGCAGCGCTTCGCCTCCAGGGGCGACGGCACCTATGCAGCCCCGCCCGGGACCTTCGCGACCCTGGTCAGCCTGGATGACGCCGGCTGGCGTCTGATGGACAAGGGGTCGAATTCCTATTGGTTCGACAGCTCCGGAAGACTGACGAAGGTCAGCGACAAGCGGAGCCGTACCCAGGATCTGGTCTACGGAACGGACGGCAGGCTGCTGAAGGTCACCGCGACCGGCGAGCGTTCGCTCACCTTCACCTGGAGCGGCGCCCACGTGACAAGCGTCGCCACCGACCCCGTGGACGGGACGCCCATCGCCTGGACCTACGAGTACGACGGCGACAAGCTGGTCAAGGCGTGCCCCCCGGCCGCAGGCGGCGCCTGCACCACCTACACCTACACCGACGCCTCCCGCTACCGCAGCGTCGTCCTCGACTCCGGGCCCATCGGCTACTGGCGCCTCGGCGGGACCGCAGATTCCCTGAACAGCAAGGTGCCCAGCTCCGTCGGCGTCGATGCCGGCGCGGGCGACGGCATGCTCAGGGGCAACACCGCCAACGCGACCGCGGGCGTCGCCGGTGCCCTCGCCGGTTCCCCGGACACCGCGATGAGCTTCGCGGGCACTACCGGATCGGCGTACGTGGCGCTGCCCGAGGCGACGGTGAGCGGCCTGGGCGGCAGCCTGGCGGTCGAAGCATGGTTCAAGACCACCGGCTCGGGCACGATCCTCGGTTACCAGAGCTGGCCGGAGAGCTCGCCGGAAGCGTACGCACCGGTTGTCTACGTTGGCACCGACGGGAAACTGCGTGGCCAGTTCTGGACGGCACGGCCGCGCCGATCACTTCCGCGGGCAGAGTCAACGACGGCGCCTGGCACCATGTGGTGCTGTCCGGCGCGGAGGACATTCAGACCCTCTTCCTCGACGGGCAGCCGGTCGGCGGCCTGGCCGGGAAGATCACCCACACCGGCAGTGAAACGATGTGGGACACCCGGATCGGCGCCGGGTTCGGCGCCCCCAGCTGGCCGTCCACGACATCGTCGTTCTCGTCCTTCCCGTTCGCCGGCAGCATCGACGAGGTCGCGGTCTACGACAAGCCCCTGGGAGTCGCCACCGTCCGCACCCACTACGCCGCACGGCAGGCACAGCCGCAGCTGACAAAGGAGACCCAGCCGTCGGGCCGCGTCCACGCGGAGAACACCTACGCCGCCGACGGCGGCCGGCTGACGACGCACACCGACGACGACGGCGGCACCTGGAAGCTGTCGGACCTGGTCTATGCCCGGGAATCCAGCACGCAGACCTCGGCCACGACCACGGTGACCGATCCGCATAACGGCACGTTGACCTACGTCACCAACGCCCTGCGCGGATATCAGGTCGTCTCCACTACCGACCAATTGGGCAAGACCACCCGATATGGCTATGACACCGGCGGCTTCCCGGCGAAGCTCACCGACCCAAACGGCAAAGTGACCGAGCTGTCGTACGACGCTCGCGGTAATCCCCTGGCCAGAAAGACATGCCGCAGCAGTGACGCATGCTTCACGGAGTACTACTCCTACTACCTGAAAGCGGATGATCCTTTCGACCCGCGCAACGACCAGGTCACCGCGTACCGGGACGGCAGATCGGCCTCGGCCACCGATGACACCTACGCGATAACGACGACGTACAACTCATACGGGGAGCCGACCATGAGGAAGGTTCCCGCCACGCCCGACTTCCCACAGGGCCGCTCAGATTCCCTCACCTACACCGATGGGACCGAGCAGGCGGTCGGCGGTGGCGTCACTCCTGCCGGCCTGGTGAAGTCCGTCAAGGACTTCAAGGGAAACGAGTCGAGGTACGCGTACACCGCCGCCGGGGATGTCGCGGAGGAGACCAGCCCGACGGGACTGGTGAACAGGTACGACTACGACGCGATCGGGCGTCCGACCAGCCAGACGGAGGTGTCAGCGGCATACCCGCAAGGGGTGACGACGACCATCGCCTACGACGCCCAGGGTCATCCCGCGACCGCCACGGGTCCGGGCGTCAGGAACGAGGTCACGGGGGTGACCCACACGATGCGGAAGACCTCCACCTACGACGCCGACGGTAACCCGCTGACCACGACCATGTCCGACCTGACCGGCGGCGATCCGCAGCGCACGACCACCTATACCTACGACGACTACGGCCGGGCCGACTCGGTCACCGGTCCGGAGGGCGGTGTCGAGCGATTCGGCTACGACCACAAGGGACAGAAGGTCAGCTACACCGATCGGCGTGGTTCGGTCTACAACTACTCCTACACCGCGCGCGGAGAGCTCGCCGCGACCGTCCTCAAGGGCTGGACCGGCAGCCCGGTCAACCCGCAGGTCGCCGCCGACGTGGTTATGACGTCGTACGCGTACGATCCCGCCGGGAGGCTGGCATCAACGACCGACGCCATGGGCCGTACCACCTCGCACACGTACTACGACGATGGCCTGGCCGCGCAGACGATCGTCGGCGGGGCCAGGCTGAACGGCTCGTCCACACGCCGTGACGTGGTGCTGGACGCCAAGCTGTACGACCGGCCGGGCATGTCATCCGGCAGACCACGGATGGCGGGATCCTGCGCATTGACGCGGTCTACGACGCGGCCGGCCGTCTGACGTCGCAGACAGCCGATCCCGGCCTGCTGGCCAGGAAGACGGCGTACGGCTACGACGCCAACGACAACGTCATCAGCGTCACCAAGACGGCGGCCGGAACCGACCGTAGGGAGAACACCGAATACGTCTACAACGCGGATGACCAACCGATCAGGCAGACCGTGCACAATGACGGCCAGGACTTGGTGACCGCGGTCACCGTCGACGAGCGCAAGCTGGTCACCGCGATCACGGATCCGCGCGGAACGGTCTCCGGCGCGAACGCCGTGGACTACACGACCGACATCCGCTACGACGCGGTGGGCGGGACGGTCGAACTCAAACTGCCCCCGGTGCAGGTGGAGCGCGACGGTGGCGTCGCCGCACTCGCACGTCCCACCACCCGGCTGGGCTATGACACATTCGGCGACCAGACGCATGCGGTGGACGCGGAGGGACGCACCGCCACCTCCGTCTACGACCGGGAGGGGCGGCCAGTCTCCCAGTCCCTGCCCGCCTATACCCCGCCGGGTGGTCAGGCGATCACGCCTACGGCGACGGTCTCCTACGATGCCGCAGGGCAGCAGATCAGCTCGACCGACGCGCGTGGTCACACCACCACCGCGCTCTACGACGGCCTCGGCCGCCAGGTGCAGGTCACGGATCCGCCGGTCGGCGGTTCCCCAGGCGGGGTGACGAGCTTCGGCTACGACCTGCTCGGGGAGGCGACGGCCCGGACCGATCCGACCGGCGCGCGCTGGGAGGCGACGTACGACGATCTGGGCCGCCAGATCACCACCACGACCTTCGAGCGCAAGCCGACCGCTGCGGCCTACGTCACCGGGTACGAATACGACGACGCGGGCAACCTCACCAAGGTCACCCGTCCGACAGGCGATGCCGTGATCCGCGCCTACAACGCGTTCGGTGAGATGACGTCACACACGGACGCGCTGGGGAACAGCACGACCTTCGGCTACGACCTGTCCGGGCGGTCGTCAAGACGACCAACCCCCTCGGCGTGTCCGGTACGGTGAAGTACGACCAGGCTGGCAGAAAGATCGAGACGGCGGACGTCGACGCCGCTGGCGCGGTGCTGCGCACCCGGGCATTCGGCTACGACGCCGCCGGCAACCTGACCAGCCAGACCACTGCGACGGGTCACACCACCACCCGTGCCTACGATGCGGCCAACCGGCTGGTCGAGCAGCACGAGCCGGTCTCCGCCACCGAGACGATCACCACGTCGTTCGGTTATGACGCCGCTGGTCAGCAGACCCGGGCGACCGACGGGCGGGGCAACTCCACCTACACCACCTACAACAGCCTCGGTCTGGTGGAGTCGGTGATCGAGCCGAGCACCGCCGCTCACCCGGACCTGTCCGACCGAACCTGGACGAACATCTACGACGCGGCGGGGAACCAGGTCACGAGTCTGCTTCCCGGCGGTGTAAAGGTCGAGCGGACCTTCGATGAGCTGAACCGGCTGGTCAAGCAGATCGGTAGCGGCGCCGAGGCGGCCACGGAGGACAAGAACTTCGGCTACGACCTCGCCGGTCGTCTTACACGCGCCGACGAACTGGCCTTCTCGCTGAACGACCGCGGCCTGCTGCTGAAGAGCAGCGGACCCGGCGGAGACATCAGCGCCTACGCCTACGATGCCGACAACCGACTCGTCCAGCGGGCAGACTCCACCGGCACGGCCTCGTTCAGCTGGGACGACGCCGACCGCCTCACCAGCATGACCGACCCGGTGACGTCCTCGACGATCGAGTACGGGTACGACAAGGCGGCCCGGTTGACCAGCATGGCCTACGGTGCGAACGGTGCCCGCCGGAGCTTCTCCTACGACGCGCTCAACCGTCTCACTAAGGATGAGCTGAAGAGCGGCCAGGACTCGCCGATCGCGTCCATCGACTACGGCTACGACGTCGACGACAACATGACCACCAAGACCACGACCGGCACGGCCGGGGCGGGCACCAACACGTACACGTACGACTGGGCCAACCGCCTCACCTCCTGGACCGCGACCGACGGCAAGACCACCGAGTACGGGTGGGACGCCGCCGGCAACCGCATCCGGGCGGGCGACAAGACCTACACCTACGACGAGCGCAACCGTCTCACCTCCGGCGACGGCTACACCTACACATACACCGCACGCGGCACCCTCGCCGAATCGTCCAACGGCAAGGTAGAGATCACCAAGTTCGACGCCTTCGACCGGCTCATCCAGGACGACGCGGTCACGTACGACTACGACGCCCTCGACCGCATGGCCGGCCGCACGGAGGGCGGGCAGACGATGAAGTTCGCCTACGACGGCCAGACGAACAACCTGGTCGCCGTCACGGACGGCGGCGGCGTTAAGAAGGCTGCGTACGGCAGAGACGCCTTCGGGCGCACCGTGAGCCTGTCCGACGCGGGTAGCGGCCAGCTGGCGTTCAGCGACTTGCACGGCGACCTCATCGGCACCTTCACGGCCGACGGCACCGCCCTGACCGACTCCACCGCCTACAACCCGTTCGGGGAGGTCATCGCTAGGACCGGCACCATGCACAGTCTCGGATACCAGGGCGGATACACCGACCCCAGCACCAAGAAGGTCAACATGGCGGCGCGCTGGTACCAGCCCACCACCGGCAGCTTCGTCTCCCGCGACACCGTGACCCTCGCGCCCGATCCGTCGCTCCAGCTCAACCGCTACACCTACGCCAACGACAACCCCCTTACCAACACCGACCCTGACGGGCACAAGGCCAAGACGGCCACGGTGAGCGGGAGCTTGCAGGTCAAAAAGACGAAGACCAAAAAGATCGAGGTGACCAAGGCGGAGTACGCGAGCTGTAAGAATAACGACTTCAAGGGAAAGAGCTGCAAGGACGAAGAGAAGCTCTTCAAAGAGCAGAAGGCCTTCGTGGCCGATTGTGTGGAGGGGTATGTTGGCTCGGATGACAGCGGTGCCTGCAAGGCCGCCGGCAAGGCCTATCTGGACTGCCGCTTTGGCAGCAAGGACAAGCTGGGCTGCGAGGTTGTGGGCATCAACGCCGCATGCAAATACTTGAAGGGGGGCACCTGGTGCGACAACGCCAATCCCGTCTATGAGTCCTGTAAACGCGCCTACCCCAAGCATCGTGTGGTGTGCATCGAGGGGAACCAGGAGTACCTGCTGTGCCGGAGGATATACGACAAGAACAGGGACGGCGACGTTTGCGCAGGAGCGGTTTCGGCGTACGAACGGTGCCGGCCCCAGGGCAGCCAACCCGGATGTGAAGCCGTTCGTGAGATATGGGCGCAGTGCAGGTATAGCGGCTACTCGAAGGAGGGGAGGGCCGGTTATGGGCAATCGGTCAGCACCTGCAACGGAGTCGGCTGGGGAGTCATGCAGTGCGGTTACCGTGGCGGCTCTCCCGAATCATGCTTCTCTGTCGCCCTCGTGCAGCTCAACTGCTTGGCGGAAACCCGTAACCTGAAGGGTTGCGCGAACCTTGCCGGCGATTTCTACGCCTGTGTCTACGACCCCAACCAGCAGGCGTGCAGTGCCAAGCCCGTCCATAAGTGCACTGTGGTCTCGGGACGAACCGGGGGTAAGTTCTGTAACGACACGTATTCCTCAGTACAGGCCTGGCTGAAGGCGAAGTTGCAGGACAAGTGGGAGGGTGACGTCTCCAAGCCCTGCGAGTTCCTGTCGATCGCGTCCGTCGTCGCTCCCGCCGCGGCCCCGCATCTAGAAACGGCCGCAACCGTCTGCGGAGTGGTCGGCGCGGTGGCGAACAAGATGATCGAATGGCGGACCGACCAGGTGAACGACGACTGGGAGAAGGCGAGGAAGAACCATCCCGGCAATCCCATCAAGGTCAGTTACAACGAGTGGCCGCGATGGTGCTGCCGCATCGAGGCCCTGCCGGGGCCGTGATGGCGCCGGGCGATGGGGTGCGGTAATGCGGAGGCCGAGCGTCGGCTCGGGTGAGGATGGTTACATGGTGAGAAAGCGGCGTCGGCTGCTCTTTGCCGCGATGTCGGTGTTGTTGCTCGGCGGGGCCGTCCTGGTAGTCATGAACGTCGTCGAGCGGCCTGTCAGGACGGTTCTCGTCGCGTGCCAGAAGGACAGCGATGTGCCGACGTGCCAGGAGGCCTTCGAGGCTTACGGTCAGTGCTTCGAGGAGAAGTACGTCCACTGGGGCGCGGAGCAGTGCCGGGCGGCGCTCAGAGCCGACGATGACTGCCGGGAGAGGTATGGGCAGCCCGATGAGTCCGCTTGCCGGGTTGTCGCTCTCGAGTTGCTGAGATGCACGGAAGCAGGTCTGACCCCTTACACGTGCGGTCGTCTGACAGATGACTATCTGGAGTGCCTGGACGAACCGGGGAACACCCTCGGGCAGTGCAGGAATACGAAGGCGGACCATTTCGAGTGCCTTATGCGCGACGCATGCAGGCAGTCCTGGATGACCGACCCCGCGGCCCCAAAGTGGTTCCGCGGAGCCGATTCATCTGAATGAGCCCGGCGAGGAAATGCATCTTGAAGTGCACTCTCGGGCAGATGGGCGAGGCGAAGCCGACCAGGCGGCCGTACGCTGCTCGCCGCATGGGTGATGCCCCGCACCTCTGACCTGCCGCCCGCTCCGACAGTGTGCAGTCCGTGGCGAAAGCTCAGCGGGTGCCGGGGATGCGGTCGGCGAGGGCGGCGTGGCGGTCCCGGAGTTCGCGCTTGAGGATCTTGCCGCTCGGGTTCTTCGGCAGCGCGTCCACGAACGCGACGGCCTTGGGCACCTTGAACGCGGCGAGCCGGGCCCGGACGTGGGCTCGCAGTTCCTCCTCGGTGACGGTCATGCCCGGCTTCGTCACCACGATCGCGACGACCGCCTCGATCCAGCTCGGGTGGCGGACCCCGACGACGGCGACCTCCGCGACCGCCGGGTGCTCGTAGACGACCTCCTCGACCTCGCGGCTTGCGACGTTCTCCCCGCCGGTCTTGATCATGTCTTTGATCCGGTCGACGACCGTGAGGTAGCCCTCCTCGTCCATCACCCCGAGGTCGCCCGAGTGGAACCAGCCGCCCCGGAACGCCTCGGCGGTCTTCTCGGGGTCGTCCAGGTAGCCGAGGATCGCGTGCGGGCTGCGGTGCACGATCTCGCCGATCTCCCCAGGAGGGACGTCGTTGCCGTCGGCGTCCACGACCCGGGTCTCGACGTTCAGGGCGGCCTGGCCGGCCGAGCCCGCCTTGCGGATCTGGTCCTCCGGCTGGAGCATCACCGCGACCGGGGCCATCTCGGTCTGGCCGTAGAAGTTCCACAGGCGCACGTCCGGCAGTCGCTCGGCGATCTCCCGCAGCACCTCGACCGGCATGATCGCCGCGCCGTAGTAGCCCTTGCGGAGCGAGGACAGGTCGCGCCGGTCGAAGTCCGGGTGGCGCAGCAGCGAGATCCACACCGTGGGCGGCGCGAAGAACTTGGTCACCCTGTGGCGCTCGATCGCCTCCAGCACGGCCGTGGGGTCGGCTCCGGGGAGGATGTGGCTGGAGGCGCCGAGCTGGATGTCCGGCACCAGGAAGCAGTGCTGCTGGGCACAGTGGAACAGCGGCATCGCGTGCAGTTCGACGTCGTCGCGGGTCATGCCGCCGTCGATGACGCAGCTCGCGTACTGGGCGATCAGCGCGGCGTGGGACAGCACGGCGCCCTTCGGGCGTGACTCGGTGCCCGAGGTGTAGAGGATCTGTGCGGGGTCGTCGGGCCCGATCGGCACGACCGGCTCGGCCACGTCCTCCCGAAGCAGCGGGTCGAACGGCTCCCAGCCCTCCTCCGGCGCCGGGCCGTACACCATGCGCAGCCGCAGCCCGTCGGCCTGCTTGGCCGCGTCGCGCGCCACCGGCAACAGGGCGTCCTGCGCGATCAGCGCGACCGCGCCGGAGTGGGACAGGACGTAGGCGATCTCGTCGGCCCCGAGCATGAAGTTGACCGGCACGAGGACGGCCCCGGCGCGGGCCACACCGAAGATCGTCCGCACGTAGTCCACGCTGTTGCGCGACAGCACCGCCATGCGGTCCCCGGGACGTACGCCCCGGGCGGCCAGCGCGCCCGCCACCCGCGTCACGTCCTCGTCGAGCTCCGCGTACGTACGGGACTGGGCCGAGTCCGCCACGGCCAGGCGGCCGGGGTGCCGCCGGGCGGAGCGCCGGAGCAGGTCCGCGAGCGACTGACGGCGGGCGAGGGCGACATCCGGCGAGGCGGGGGTCATGAGCGGCTCCAGCACCTGAACAGAGGAAACTTCTGGATCAGCCTAGTGAGAACCGATCGCCTTGGGGAGAGCCCCGCCCGCCCGACGGCGAAGAGCACGGCGGCCAGCGCGGTCTCCGCGACTCCGCCCAGCGCCAGCCCGGTCAGCACCGCCGGGG
>NZ_MWJN01000076.1:0-42816 GCF_002027145.1 Microbispora sp. GKU 823
GGCAGTCGGCTGATGGTCGGTCTTCGCCGTCGGCGTGCCCGCGCGGCGTTCGGTCCTGGCCGCCCTGCCGCGCCTGGTGCCGGGCGACGACCGGCCGCCGCGCGGCGGTGGGCTCGACCTGCCGGGAACGGTCTCGGTGACGCTGGGCCTGCTCGGCGTCGCGTACGGCCTGGGCGGCGGCGGATGGGCGGCGATCGCCGCGGGCGTGGCCCTGCTCGGCGTGTTCGCCCTGTGGGAGCGGCGGGTGGAGCGGGGACCCAAGCAGGGCGCCGCCGTGCCGTTGATCCCGCCGAGCCTGCTGCGCACGGCCGACGTGGGGATCGGGAACGTGCTCATGCTGCTGCTCGGGATGGTCTGGGTCGGCACGTTCTTCTTCCTGCCGCTCTACCAGCAGCGGGTGCTCGGCTACTCGCCGCTGGAGGCGGGGCTCACCCAGCTTCCCCTCGCGCTGGCGCTCGTCCTGGCGCCGCTCGCGGCGGGCCGGCTGCGCCGCACGCTCGTCCCCGGCCTGCTGACGCTGGCCACAGGGCTGGCCTGGCTGGCGCGGGCGCCGGAGGACGGGACCTTCCTCGTCGACCTGCTGGGGCCGACGGTCCTGGTGGGCGCGGGACTGGGGCTGGCGTTCGTGCCACTGACCGCGCTCGGCGTCGCCGGGGTGCCCGGCGAGCGGGCGGGCGTCGCGAGCGGCCTCATCACCACCACACGGCAGGTCGGCGGCGCGCTCGGCCTCGCCGTCCTCACCTCGGTCGCGGGCCTCGCCCCCGCCGGTGTCACCGGCTACCGCCACGCCTTCCTGACGGCGGCGGCCATCTCCCTCGTCGCGGCGACCGCCGCGCTCCTGAAAGGACGCACCCGATGAACAAGCCGTATCTGACCGGTCACTTCACCCCGCACGTGGACGAGGTGACCGCCCGCGACCTGGTGGTGGAGGGCACGCTGCCCGCCGAACTGTCCGGCCGGCTGGTGCGCAACAGCCACAACCCCCTCCCCGGGGTCACGCCTGCGCACTGGTGGAAGGGCAGCGGCATGGTCCACGGCATCCGGCTGCGGGACGGCCGGGCCGAGTGGTATCGCAACCGCTGGGTGCGGACCCCCGCCCTCGACGGCGCGCCGTACATGACCGAGAAGGGGCCCGACCTGACGGCCAGCACCGCGGGAACGCACGTGATCGAGCACGCGGGCAGGCTGCTGGCGCTGTGCGAGGCCAACCACCCCTTCGAGCTGACCCCCGAGCTGGAGACCGTCGGAGCGTACGACTTCGGCGGGAAGCTCACCACGATGATGACCGCCCACCCCAAGAGCGACCCCGTCACCGGTGAGCTGCACTTCTTCGGCTCCTCGCCGTTCCCGCCGTACCTCGTCTACCACGTGGCCTCGGAGACGGGCGAGATCGAGTTCAGCGAGGAGGTGCCCGGGGCGACCGCCTCGCTGAAGCACGACTTCGGGATCACCGAGCGCTTCGTGGTGTTCGTGGAGGGCTCTGTGACCTTCGACCACACCGAGACCTCCGGCATCCCGTACTCCTGGAGCGACGACCAGGTCACCCGCATCGGCGTGATGCCGCGGGGCCGGGGCGGCGCGGCGAAGATCCGGTGGTTCGCCATCGAGCCCGGCAGCCTGCTGCACGTCGCCAACGCGTACGAGGACGCCGAGGGCCGGATCGTCCTCGAAGGACCGGCCATGGACCGCGACGGGTTCCGGCGCTCGTGGAAGTGGTGGGCGGGGCTGCCCGGACACGGCGTCGTGCCGAACTCGCGCTCCTTCAACCGCCGCTGGGTCGTGGACCCGCGGACGGGCAAGGTCGCCGAGGACCTCGTGGACGACCTGGTCATCGAGTTCCCCACGATCAACGACGAGCTGCTGGGCCGCGAGCACCGCTACCAGTACGCGATCTCCTTCCCGGACGACCGGGGCGTGGGCGGCTACGGCGTGGTCAAGTACGACCGGGTCTCCGGCGGCAGGCAGGTGCTTCCGGTCGGCGACGGGCGGCTGCCGAGCGAGGCCGTCTTCGTGCCCGCCGCGGGGGCGGTGAACGAGGACGACGGATACCTGCTGACGGTCGTGAGCGACCTGCACGCGGACGCCTCCCGGCTGCTGGTCCTGGACGCCGCCGACCTGAACCGGCCCCCGGTCGCGACCGTGCACCTGCCCCGCCGGGTGGTGGCCGGCATCCACGGCTCGTGGATCTCCGACAACTGACATCCCTTGAGAGGAAGAACCATGGACATCGACCGGAACGCCCCCGTCGTCGTCGAGCTGGAGACCACCGTGCACGCCCCGATCGAGAAGGTCTGGCGGCTGCACACCGACATCGACGCCTGGCCGAGCTGGAACCCCGACATCTCCTCGGCGCGCCTGCGCGGTGACCTCGCCGTCGGCGCGACCTTCGACTGGGAGACCCACGGGCTGGTCATCGCCTCGACGGTCGCCGAGCTCGTCCCCGGGCGCCGCGTCGTCTGGGGCGGCCCGGCCCACGGCATCGACGGCGTGCACGTCTGGACCTTCGAGGAGACCGACGGCGGGGTGCTCGTACGGACCCGGGAGTCGTGGGCGGGCCCGCCCGTCGAGGCGGACCCCGAGGGCATGCGGGCGGCGCTGGAGGGCTCGCTCCGGGCCTGGCTCGCCGCGCTCGAGCGGACAGCGGTCAGGCAGACGGCGCCCAAGCAGACCGCGCTCGAGCAGACGGCGCCCAAGCGGGCCCCCGAATGAATCCCTCGGGCCCGGCGGACGCGATGAGCCTGGAGACGCCGATGAGAGGCACTCACCATAATGAGGGGATGTCAACGCCGCGACAGCGCTACCGGGACCAGGTCCGTTCGGAGATCAAGCAGATCGCCCTCGTCCAGATCGGCGAGGGCGGGGCGGCGGCGCTGAGCCTGAACGCGGTGGCGAAACAGCTCGGCGTCACGGGCCCGGCGATCTACAAGTACTTCCGCAGCCGCGACGACCTGCTGACCGAACTGATCCTCGAGGGCTTCGACGAGGTCGCCGCGGCCGTACGGGCCGCCGCAGGCGAGGGCGCGCCGCGGGAGCGGCTGCACGCGCTGGCCCGGGCCTTCCACGGATGGGCGGTGGCCAACCCGCACCTGTTCCCAGTTGCTGGCCGGCACGCCCTCGCCCGGCTACGCAGGCTCCCCCGGAGAGCGTGATGCGGGCCCGGAACGTGCTCGGGCCCTTCCTCCCGGTGTTCGCCGGGGGGCACTGCCGGCCCGGGACCGAACCGCTGCGGGAGCAGATGCGGCGGTGGGTGGAGGAGACCCCGGCGGTCGCCGAGTGGGTGCGCGCGTTCGCCCCGGAGGGGGATCCGGCGACCGCCCTGGCCGGGACGGTCATGGCCTGGGCCCAGCTCCAGGGCGTGGTGAGCCTGGAGGTGCAGGGGCAGTTCGCCGGCATGGGGCACAGCGGGGCCACCCTGCTCGCCGCCGTGATGGACGCGCTCGCCGACAGCATCGGCCTGTGACGGGCATCCTGGAACGATGAGTACGGAAACGATCAGCGCGGCGGCGGCGGGGTCCTGGCGGCTCGGCGACCTCACGGTCAACCGGATGGGGTTCGGCGCGATGCGCCTGACGGGCAGCGCCGCCTTCGACCTCGGCACGCCGAGCGACCGCGAGCGGTCGATCGCGGTGCTGCGGCGCGCCGTCGATCTCGGCGTGAACCACATCGACACGGCGGCGTTCTACTTCTCGCGGCTGCGCTCGGCCAACGAGCTGATCAACCGGGCGCTCGCGCCGTATCCGGACGACCTGGTCATCGCGACCAAGGTGGGCCCGGGACGGGACCCGTCCGGCGAGTGGCTGCCGTTCGCCCGGCCCGACCGGCTGCGCGGCCAGGTCGAGGAGAACCTGCGCCAGCTCGGCCGTGACCACCTCGACCTGGTCTACCTGCGCCAGCCCGGGCTCGACTCGATCGCCGAGCACTTCGGCGCGCTCGCCGAGTTGCGCGAGGCCGGTCTCGTCCGGCACCTCGGGATCTCCAACATCCGGCCCGGGCATCTCGCGCAGGCCCAGGCGATCGCGCCGGTGGTGAGCGTGCAGAACCGGTACGGCGTCGGCGCCACGCGCAGCCGCGAACTGCTGCACACCTGCGGCGACCAGGGCGTCGCCTTCGTGCCGTTCTTCGCGATCGCCGGTGAGGGCCGCGAGTCGGGGGCGAGCGGCACGGACCAGGAGGAGGTGCTCGCCGTGGCCCGCGCGCACGGCGCGACCCCCGCGCAGGTGCGGCTGGCCTGGACGCTCCAGCAGGGGTCGCATGTGCTCGCCATTCCGGGCACCGGCAACCCCGATCACCTGACCGAGAACGTCGCCGCCGCCGCGCTGCGCCTCACGGACGAGGAGATGGCCCGCCTGGACGCGGTCTCCGACGCCGGCTGACCGGGGACTCGCACGAAGGCCGCCGGCCCCGGGGGGAGCCGACGGCCCTGGTCGGGCGGCGGTCACTGGTCGCTCTCGGCCTCGGCCTTGGCCGACTGCGTGTCCTCGCCCTTGCCCACCTTGGCCAGCGCCTCACGAAACTGCTCGGCGGTCATCTTGGAGCTGCCCTCGACACCCGCCTCATGGCCCTGACGGTGCGGGTCGTGGAGTTCCCGGTCCTCACTCATGACCCGTCCCCTCTGCGTACCGACATCAGAGCCGCTGGTTCCCCGCGGACGCGCCGCCCACACGACCGTCGGCCAGAGTTTGCACGAGTTCTGCGTGCCGTCCGAGATCATTGCGGGACCGGACTTCGCCGGTGACATCGAGAGGGAGATCCAGTGGCTTCGGCAGGTCGCGGCGGCGTGCACGAAGGTCGTCAAGGAGAGAACCGTTTCGCCCGTGGACTGACCGAAGTGTTCGCACCCGCGCACATCGTCATAGGACTACCGCTGGTGGTGGGCGCGATCACCAGCGGTTGGGCGGGCGTCGCCTGGGGCGCGCTGACCGCGGCGCTGTGCGGAGGGATTCCTCTGGGGGTGCTTCTCCTGGGCGTTCGATCGGGCCGGTTCGGCGACAGGCACGTCAAGGATCGCGCCCAACGCCCGAAGCTGATCGCACTGATCGTCGTCCTGGTCGGCACCGTGCTGGCCCTGACGGTGATGCTCGGCGCTCCGCGCCTGATGGTCGCCGGTGCGACCGCCATGCTCTCCACGCTGGCGGTGACCGGCCCGGTCACGCTCTGGTGGAAGATCAGCTTTCATACGGCGGTGGCGGCGGGCGGCGTGGTGATGCTGGCGTGGATCCTGCCGCCGGTTCCGGTCTACACGGCCGGTGCCGTACTGGTGGCCGCGCTCGCCTGGTCCCGGGTGGTCATCCGCGATCACACGCTCGGTCAGACCGTCGCGGGAGCCATGGCCGGCGGAGCCGCGACGTGGCTCACGCTCGCCATCTTCCTGTGACCGCGAGCGGCCGGCGGCTCACGCACCGTCCGACAGGGGCCCACGCTCACCCCTCACGGCCTCGGACCCGGCGGTGCCGATCTTCCGGTTCAGCCGGCGGCCGAGGCGCTGCCCGGGGGCCTCCACGAGCCGGTACGCCACGTGGCCCAGCACCAGCAGGACGAGGAAGAACACCGGGAGGTTCGGGACGACCCGCAGCAGGAGCGGGTGCAGCAAGTACAGGGAGAAGCTGATCACCCCGAGGTAGGCGAGCCACCGGGGGAACGCCCGGTGCCGGAGCACGAACGCGAGCGCGAAGAAGCCCGCCGCCAGCAGGACCGCCGAGGCCCAGGCGGGCTCGTCGGCCACCAGGACGCCGCAGACGACGACCGTCAGCAGGGCGGCGACGGCCCGGACCGGCCGGAGCGTGCCCTGCTCGGCGCGATACACGGCGGTCCCGGCGAACATCACGGCCGCGATGACCAGGCCCTGCCCCGCCCCGATCCGGCTGCCGAGGATCACCAGCGTCAGGCCGAGCAGGCCGCCGACCACCGCGGCCGCCGTCCTGAGGCGCCCGTTCGCGGCCACGGTCACGACGATGACCAGGACCACCGCGACGCCCATGAGCGCGGCGACCAGGTCCGCGCCGCCGTTGATCGTCGCGCCGGGCATGAGCAGCCCGAGCGGCACGGCCGCCACCGCCAGGACCACGGCGATCGGCGCCGACCTGTGCGCCTGCCGTACGGCGAACAGCCCGGCCGTCATCAGGTAGAACGCCATCTCGTAGGAGAGCGTCCACATCACGTTGATCACCGATGGGACGCCGAGGAGTTCCTGCAGCATCGTGAGGTTCGCCAGCGCGACGAGCGGCGGCGGCCGGCGGTCGAGGCCCGGCGACGTCGCGAACACCCCGGCGTACGCGAGGAGCAGCGCGAGGGCGAGCGCGGCGAGCAGCAGCGGGAGGAGCCGGAAGGCCCGGCCGGTCCAGAAGGCCCGCAGGTCGCCCCGCCGTTCCAGCGAGGCCGGGATGATGTATCCGCTGACCAGGAAGAACACGAAGACGCCCCAGGTGCCGACGTCGACCCTGCGGTCCACCTCCCCCCAGACGGCCGGGACGAAGGTCCAGGCCGAGTGGTGCAGCGCCACGGCCGGAGCGGCGACCCCGCGTAGGGCGTCCAGCCATGCCAGCCGGGCGCGGTTTGCTGCCATTCAGGTGACTTTAGGCGAAATTGGGCGTTGGCAGCACCGCGCCTGGTGAGCCGCGCACTCGGCAGGGATGCTAGGAAACGGGGATGGACCATCGTGATCTCCGGCTCCTGGACGACGACGCTCTGGAGCGGTCCTCGGTCGTGGCCAACAGCGACATGAACCGCGAACGCCGCCTTCCGGCCTACCGGCGCGAACTCGGCGTCGACGTCCTCGCCCTCCTACGCGGCGGCGATGGGGTCGTCCGGTGGCTCGACCTGTGCTGCGGCACGGCGAACGCGCTGTTCGAGGTCAGTCATGAACTGGGAGACCGGGCGGAGATCGTCGGGGTGGACCTGGTCGGCTACTTCGCCGGACCGCCCCGGCCGCCGCGGCTGCGGCTGGTCACGGCGTCGGTGGCCACATGGACCCCCGATGCGGCGTTCGACCTGATCACCTGCGTCCACGGGCTGCACTACGTCGGCGACAAGCTGGGTGTGATCGCCCGGGCCGCCTCCTGGCTGACCGACGACGGCCTGTTCGCCGCCAACTTCGACGTACGGAGCGTACGGCGTGCCGACGGGACGCCCGCGGGACGGCGGCTGACGGCGGCGCTTCGGGCGAGCGGCCTCGTCTACGACGCCAGGAACAGGCGGGTGAGCCGCCGTGGCCGTGGGCAGATCGACCTGCCCTGGTCCTACCTCGGCGCCGACGACCGCGCGGGCCCGAACTACACCGGCCAGGCGGCCGTGGACTCCTACTACGCGTTCGGCTGACGCCCGTCGCCGGGCCGGGGGCGTACGTCGCAGTCCGGCAGGCCCGCGAGCACGCCGGCGAGCTGGCGGGCGTTGACCTGGGCGTAGTCGCGGTAGCAGTTGTTCATGAGCACGTGGGTCGCGGACGCCTGGCCGCCGAGTTCGCGCAGCCTCGGCGCCCACCGCTTCAGCTCGTCGAGGGAGTAGCGGTAGCCGAAGCGCTCGTGGATGTCGTGGCTGGTCCACTTGTCGCTGTGCCCGTGGAACCGCACGACCTCCAGGTCGGACGTGGCCGCGACGACCGGTGGGATCGAGTCCGGGTAGCCCTGCGGCATGTCCACGCACACGTACGGAATCGCGTACGAGCGGAGGAAATCGAGGGTCTCGGCCTGGTTCTCCTCGCTCATCCACGTGTGGTTGCGGAACTCCACCGAGATGCGGAACGGCTCGCAGCGCCGCTTGCACTCCAGGATGTAGTGCTTGTTCGCCCTGCCGATCGGGAACCACCGGGGGAACTGGAAGAGGACCGCCCCGAGCTTGCCCGCCTCCCGCAGCGGCAGCAGGGCGCTGAGGAACCGCTCCCAGACCTGGTCCACGACCTTCGGGTCGAGGTCGCGGGCGTACAGGTTCTTGCCACCGCCGCTCGGCCGCAGGTCCTTCGGCAGCGCGGCCGGTCGGGTCGGATGCCGTGTGAGCAGCGAGAACGCCTTGACGTCGAAGACGAATCCCGCGGGCGTGCGCTCGGCCCACAGCCGTACGGTGGCCTCGGCGGGTGGCGCGTAGTAGGTCGAGTCGACCTCCACCAGCGGGAACCGGCTCGCGTAGTGGCGCAGGCGTTCCTCGGGCGTCGTGACGCCGGGCGGATACCACCCGGACTCCAGCAGCGTCTTGTCGGTCCACGACGCCGTGCCGACCAGGATCTCCCCCATACCTCACGATAAGGAGCCCGGTCCGCCCTGGCCCGTCTCCGACGGTCAAAAAGAGCTGTGACCTACGTGACTCATGAAGCGTTCGCGGGACTATGATGTTGGAAAATAAAGTGCCCCCGGTGCCCGGCGGCCACTGGACGAAGTAGCACCGGAAACCAGCACTGCGCGGAGCACACCGGAGGTGGCGATGCTGTCGACCTGGGCTCTGGAGACGTTCGGCCCGCGCGCCGAGCAGATCCGCCAGGGGGTGACCGAGGCGCTGGCGCTCGCGCTGGAGAACGCCCAGGACGCCCAGAAGACGGCGCGGACCGAGCTCCTCCACCCGTTCGGCTTCACGCTCATGTCCCGCAAGTTCGAGGCCCTGGCCAGCGCGTTCGCGGACATGCCCGACGTCGTGACCGTCAAGCCGCCGGGCTCCCAGCACGAGCTCGTCGTGCTCGGCGGCAACCTGCTGTTCCCCTTCCGCTACGCCAAGGACCGTTCGGTCAGCGTGGTCAACGCCAGGATCGGCGACGGCAGGCCGTCCGGGCTGGTGCAGGCGCTGTTCACCAGGTTCGGCCCGCGACCCTGGGCCGAGCAGCTCACGCTCGGCGGCGTCGAGGCCGCCCTGCCGGAGCCCGCGACTCCGGCCGCCCGTGCGCTCACCCGGCTGCCCGAGGGCACCCGCCTCGTGCTCATCGCGTACGCGTGCAACGCCAAGGCCGGGCTGCTCGACGTGTGGTGGGGCGAGGCCGAGCTGCTCGACCGCACCGGCAGCCTGCGCTGGCACCACTGCGAGCCGATCCCGCTCGCCGGGCAGGCGCCCGCGGCCGAGCTGCCCGGGGTGGTGGCCTCCGTCGGCGAGGCGTCCGCGTTCACCCGGGGCGCGATGCCGGCTCCCACGCTGAATCCCCGCCCGCCGTACGAGCGCGCGACCGCCCTGCCTCCGATGAGCGAGGCACCGTACGCACCGGACGCCGCCGCCGATGAAGGACGATGACCGGCTGCGCCTGGTCGAGGAAACCGTTCCCCCCGAATCCGGCAACCCAGCATCCAGCAACACAGCATCCAGCAACCCGGCACCCGGCAACGCGGCGCTCAGCCCGCAGGCGGTGTCGGACGCCTTCGACGGAACCCGCCTCACCCAGGCGCGGCGGCTGGCGGCGCTGACGAAGAAGGAGGTGGCCGAGCGCATCGGCGTGTCACCCGCAGCGGTCGGCCAGTACGAGGCCGGGGTCACCCGGCCGCGTCCCGATCTGGTCCCGCTCCTCGCCGAGGTGCTCGCGGTCCCCGCGGCCTTCTTCCTGCCGGGCCGCCCGCACGGCAAGCTGGACGGCTCGATGGCGCACTTCCGCAGCCTGCGCTCCACCCGGGCCT
Source organism: Microbispora sp. GKU 823 (assembly GCF_002027145.1). Classification (NCBI taxonomy): domain Bacteria; kingdom Bacillati; phylum Actinomycetota; class Actinomycetes; order Streptosporangiales; family Streptosporangiaceae; genus Microbispora; species Microbispora sp. GKU 823. Next base: position 9,579 of record NZ_MWJN01000076.1, read on the forward strand.
ACCAGCGCGCCAAGGCCGTGGCCTTCGTCGAGCAGGTCTGGGAGCTGACGTACGCGCTGGAGAAGCGGGTGCGGCTCCCCTACGTGGACCTGCCGGGCTTCGCCGGAGGCGAGGTGCACTCGGGCAGCGCCCTGCCCCGCGATCCCATGGGCGCGGCCCGCGCGCTGCGGGCCCACTGGGAGCTCGGCACCGGGCCGGTCAGCCACCTGGTGCGGCACATGGAGTCCCGGGGGATCGTCGTCGTCTTCCCTCAGGCCGACGAGGACGCGGTCACGGTGGACGCCTTCTCCACCTCCAGCCTGCCCCGGCCCATCGTGGTCCTGACGCCCAACCGCTTCGACGACGTCTACCGGCATCGCTTCACCGCCGCCCACGAGCTGGGGCATCTGGTGCTGCACGGGGACGCGGCGGCCGGGGACAGCCAGCAGGAGCGCGAGGCCGACTCCTTCGCCGCGGAGTTCCTCACGCCGCGCGACAGCATCCTGCCCAGCCTGCCCGCCCGTGCGGACCTGCGGCGGCTGGCGGAGCTGCGCCGTGTCTGGGGCGTGTCGGTCGACTCCCTGCTGTACCGGTGCCGGGAGGTCGGCCTGCTGTCCGACTCCGCGGCCGGGCGCGCCTACCAACGGCTCGCCGCGCTGCGCGGGCAGCCGGGCTTCGCCACCGAGCCGGTGTCGGGCTACCCCGGCGAGCAGCCGGTCCTGCTCGCCCAGGCCTTCGAGATGGCGGCGGCCGAGACCGGGCTGACCGTGCCCGCGCTGGCCCGGGAGCTCGCCTGGCCCGTGGCGCGCGTACGCGAGCTGATCGGCCTGCCCACCCACCGCCCCGAGCTGAGACTCGTCCCCTGAGGCCGCGTCCCGGGCGACGGCCTCCTCATTCCGCCGGCCGACGCTCGTCGAGGATCAGATCGAGCATGCCGGGAAACTCGGCGTCGAACTCGGGACGCCGCAGGCGGTTGAACCGGCGCGCCCCCTCGTCCCGCTGTTCGATCAGGCCTGCCTCCCGCAGAACCGCGAAGTGGTGACTGCGGGTGGCCTTGGAAACCGGCAGGTCGAAGGTGCCGCACGCGCGCGTCCAGTCGGGCTGACCGGCGAGTTCGCGGATGATCGCCCGCCGTACCGGGTCGGCGACCGCGTCGAGGGCGGTCTGCAGGCTTACCTCGCGCGGATGCCGGTGCACGAGACTGCGGGCCCGGGCCGTGGGCGCGATGTTCGATCCCTGTCGTACACTCATGGTGTTAGACCTCCATCGAACATTCTAGATGGGAGCTCAGCGTGATCCAGCAGAGCGATTCCCGATACGGCGCCGCCGCGCGCAACCGGCTCGACGCGACCGGCGACCCCTCGGCCGAAGGTGCGTACGCCGCGCTCGAGACCTTCTACTACGCACTCAACCATCGTGATGCGGCCGTGCTTCGCGAGGACTGGAGCGATCACCCGCTGGCACAGCTCAACAACCCGCTGGGCGGCATCCTGCGTGGCGGCGACGCGATAGCGGAGCTGTACGGAAGGATCTTCGACGGTCCCGTGCGCGTCGAGGTCACTTTCGGCGACATCGTCGAGTATCTGGGCGATGGGCACGCCGTCTTCGCCGGCCGCGAGAGTGGCACGTACACCGGCCCGGACGGCCTCGCCGTGCCGCTCGCCATCCGCACCAGCCGCTACTTCCGTTACGAGAACGGTCGCTGGCGGCAGTTCCACCATCACGGCAGCATCGACGACCCCGGCGCGCTGGCCGCCTATCAGCAGGCGGTGTCCGGTCGCCACGCCGCCGGTTGATGCGCCGCCGGCCCGGCGGAGCCGGGAGCGCGGGTCAGACGAGCGGGGTGGGATCGGCGGGGGTGAGCAGGCGGCGGGTGGTCTCCAGCCCCCACTCGTCCAGGCCGCGCAGCCGGTCGCTGGAGGCCCGCAGGCCGCCGTACCGCTCGACGGTGCGCGCCCAGTCCTCCCGCCGTTCGACCTCGGGGCGGAGCATGAGGCAGTCGGGGTCGTTGATCCAGAACCTGCCGTGCTGCCACGCCCGGGCGACGGTGTTCCTGGTGGCGTTGGCCTGGCTGGGCTCGGACGGGTGTCCGCTGGGGTTCTGCCAGTACGCGGCGATGTCCGGGCCCACCCGCATGGCGTCGACCATGCCGACCGAGGGCAGGATCGGTGCCCCGCACCCCAGCAGGTACGCCTCGGGACCGATGGCCTCGCGGATCAGCCGCAGGCCGTGGCGGTAGGCCTCCACACCGGTCACGTCCTCGTGGCGGCGGCCCTCCAGCGCTCCCGCGTACACGAAGTCGATCTTGAAGTAGTCGACGCCCCAGCCGCGCATGGTCCGCAGCGTGTCCGCCAGGTATTCGGCCGCATCCGGGTGGGTGAGGTCGAGCGCGGCGCAGGAGTCGCCGAGGACGTCACCCGCGAAGACCGGGTCGCCGCTCGCGGGATCGGTCACCAGCCACTCCGGGTGTGCGGCGAAGAGCGCGCTCTTGCGGGCCACGACCATGGGGGCGATCCAGATCCCGGCCCGCCGTCCGTGCTCCCTGATGCGCCGGACCAGCCCGGGCAGGTCGTCGAAGCGGCCCGAGGGCGTCAGCCAGTCGCCCGGCGCGGCCTGGTAGCCGTCGTCGATCTGCACGACGTCCACCGGGACCGCCAGGTCGTCCATGGCCGTGAGGTTCTCGGCGACGTCCTCCTGGGTGACCTCGGAGAAGTACTGGTACCACGAGCACCAGACCGTCGGCGACGGGCGCGGGCGCACGCCGGCCGGCTCGGCGAAGGCGTCGCCCCAGCGGGCCAGTGCCGCCTCCAGCCCGCCCTGATGCTCCGTGTGGACCACGGGGGCGTCCGACGCGATCACGACCTGCCCGCCGTACGGCCGCGCCTCGATGACCGGCACCCGGGACGCGACGCTTTCGGCGCTCGCGGCGCTCGCGGCGCCGAAGACGTGGACGGGCCCGCCGTCCCCGGGATCGACGGCCAGCAGCCCCTCGCCCCGGAACACGCCCTTGTCCGGGGCGAGCCGTAGTGGCAGTCGATGACCAGCGAGTTCGGCAGGGTCACCCGATAGGGGGTCTCCGTCAGGGAAAGGGCGGCGGTGACGCTCCAGGATTGCCAGCCCTCCGCGTAGACCCGGGCCCTCGCCGGGTCCACGCCCAGGGCGGCGACGTCCTCAAATCGCGGTTCCATCACCGGCCAGTTCATCCATGAACCGGTTAAGGGTCAAGAGCCGTCTCATCGGGTGGACGGATCGGGGGCGCCGTCGCGCCGGTTGTTCAGGCCGCGACGGCGCTCTGCACGACCTCCTCCTTCAGCGGCGCCAGAGCCCCGGCGATGGAGCCGATCGTCTCGGCGTCGACGCCGCACGACTCCAACGCCCCGGCGAGATGGAAGACCACCTGGTCGAACTCCTCCGCCGTGATGCCGAGCCCGGCGTGCGCCTCGTCCATCGACCTGCCTCGGTATTCCTGCGGGCCACCGAGCGCGGCGGCGACGAAACTGCGCTGGTGCGCCTTGAGCTTGGCCATGTCGACGTCGCCGAAGTAGCCCCGCAGCATCGGGTCGGCGACGACCCGCGTGTAGAACTCGTCGACCACGGCCGCGACCGCGTCCGAGCCGCCGATCCGATCGAAGATGGACGCCATACCGCTTTCCTCCCGCATCTGCGTGGCCTCGTTGCCCACGACGATCGCCACGCTTCGTTACGGGCCGATGACCAGGCGGAAATACGTACGTAGCCGGGCGCTCACGCGGTCGACACGACCGAAAAGGCCGGGGGCGACGACGGGGTTGTCGCTCCAGGTAGTTGCCTGTTTCCGCTGGCGACGTTAAGGAGACGGGGATACGGTCCCACTCGGGAGGACGTTTTCGCCTTCACGACAAGAAAAGCGTCAGCGAATTCACTCTCGATATATAGGGCCATTTCGGGGTTGCCGACACTTGAGGGCGATGTCTACCTTTGACATCAAATACGACGCGGGGGCGAGCGGCGGGCGGCAGCAGGGGGCGGTGTGGCGGAAGAGATGGTGCCCAACCCTCGCCACGCACAACTGGTGGAACTTCTCAAAGAGGTACACAACCGATCTCAGGAGGTCGGGCAGGCATACCAGCGCGTCTACGCGTCGATGCAGTCCGGCAAGGTATGGACGGGACCGACCGCTGCGAAATGGACTACCGAGGTCGCCGAACGGCACCACCGCCTGGCGCAGCTCGTACGGCAGATGACCAACGCGATCGAGGATGAGCTGCACCGGCATCCGGCGATGGTGACCCGTTCTCAGGCCGAACTCATCCGGCACCAGCTGACCGGACGTCCCTGATCCCGGCGGCGGCACGGGAGGAAGGACGCGATGACATCCCCAAGCGGCGACTTCTGCGGCATCGACCCGGCGGCGATGAACGCCATGGCGGCCGACCTGCGTCAGGCGGCCGACCGGCTCACCGACTTCGCCGCCGAATTCGAGGGGCTCTTCCGGGCCAACGGAGTGAGCACCACGCCGCTCGCGCAGATCACCGCCATCGCTGACTGGGGCAGAAGCCAGGCCCCCACGCTGTCGGAGCGGGCCGAGCTAATCAAGGCGCTGAACGGGACCGGCGATCCCACCTTCGCCCGCCTGCCCGACGCGATGGACAGCTTCGCGGCCGGCCGCGGCCTGGGCCTGATGTACGGCACCGGCATCCTCACCAACCCGGCCACCAGCGTCGAGGCCAAGGGCGAGCTCGCCCACCTGCACATCAAGGAGGTCGCCGCACTGGCGAAGGACCCCGCCGCGGCCGCGGCGTTCTTCGCCACCCTCCCCGCCAAGGTGCGCGACGCGCTGCCCGACATCCTCGCCTCCACGGGCAACCCCACCGCCAAGGAGGACCTGGCCGCTTTCAGCGCCGCCCTGGGCGCCGCGCTACGTGCCCCCGGCCGCATTCCAGCGATGGAGAAGGTGAAGGCCGAACTGGTCGGCAAACCGGCCGACCGCGGTGTGGCGTGGAACCGGCTGGCGCTGCTGGCCGGGGCGAAGGCCCCGACGGATGTCCGCGTGGCCGCCGCCCGCGCTCTCGCCCTGGACGACTTCGTGAAGAACCCACGGCAGGAGTGGCGTGGCGGCAGCCCGAGCCTGTCCCGGACGTACGGCTACTCCACCGACACCGTCGCCCTCGCGCTGGAGGTGCTGGCCGGGGACGGCAAGGCGGCCCGAGCCACCTTCGCCCAGATGGGCGGCGACGGGGTGAAGCTCAGCCAGGTCGAGAAGATGAAGCGGTTTCTGGGCTACGCCAAGGCCCATGGGACAGGTGACCAGGTCGCCGACGCCTTCGGCCGGGTGATGGAGTCGGGCAGTGAGGCCACGACGGAGAAGCCGGGCAAGCACTCGGTGGAGGCCGCCATGTTCGCCCTGGACGCGATCCTGGCAACCGGCTCCTTCGGCAAGGACCTGCCGAACTCCGCCCGGGACTCCATGGCCTCGATCGCCAAGTCGTACATCCACGAACTCGCCTCCGGCGCCCGCTTCGACAAGGCCGCCTACCGAACCTCCGGCATGACCCGGCCCGACGAGTGGCTGCCGATCCCGGGCGTCACCCCCGCTTTCTATCTGAGCCCCGGCGACACCTACCGCTTCCTCCAGACGTTCGCCGGCGAGGAGCGGCTCACCGACGACTTCGACAAGACCGCCGCCAATTTCCGCTATGAAATCCTGACGCGCGCCGCCCACCTGGATGCCAGGAGCGGAGGCAGACATTTCCAGGATGCGGCCGGCATGTTCGGCGACCTCGGCGGGCTCGAGTTCAAGGCAGCGATGTACGTACGGGGTGAGAAGGATGCCACGGACAGCCTGATCCGGGATGTCGTCAAGAACACGATGGCCCTGGGGATCGACAAGATTCCCGTCCCGTTCGCGGAAACAGCTTGGACCCTTACCAAGGCCTACGTTGTAAGCAAGTGGTTGGACAACTGGGCCGCCAGCTTCGAAACCCGTGTTCAGGCGCTTACCGATGCCAGAGCAAGCTTCACCCTGCGCCAGAAGTACGACATGGCGTACCTGCTGCATGAGGCGGGTTACCCGGCAAGCAAGCTGCCGACCGAGCTGATCAGCGCAAATACCGGCCACCCCAAAACGTTCGACGAACTCATGCTTGAGGCCAAGCAAGAGGCTGCACGAACCGGACAAAGCTGGGAGAGCGCCCTACGGACGAAACTAACCCCTTACGAACGATGGATGGATCGCAACGACGCCCTCGACTGGAAGGCCGAGGATGCCGCAGATAACGTGAGCAGCGAACAGGCTAAGGAACTCATCCGCGTTTGGGGGTGAAGGACTCATGAGCGGGAGAGACAATCGGTCTCAGCCACCAATCGCCAGGTTGGCGCCTCGGGCACCACGATTACCTTGACCGTGATACCGAGAGTGTCCTTTCTTCCCTCGATCAATCGCGCGTCCTTCCAGTCCACTTGCGTGAGATCGAAGGCAACCTTGTAGTGGAGATTCTGAGACAGCGTGTTCTCCATCACGCGCTGTGCGTGATCAAGGTGGTTGTCCACAGGATCGCCAGGGACATGTTCGTAGTCCGCCGTCGCGCGTAGCACTCGCTGGAACTTGCCCTTGTCGCAGGGCAGATCCTTGTCCGGACGCTCGACAATGCGAAGTCTGCTGAGAGGATTTTTCAAAAGCCCGTCGGTTTCCAGACGTACCAGGTCTTTCTGGAGCTCCATGGTGGCCGCCTGCAGGGTCGGGCCGGCACCGCAACCCGAAACGACCCAGCCGACCAGGAGAAACGCCACGACCATCCGTGCAACACGCACGTCGCTACCTCCAGCAGCCGACAGATGGACAAAGCAATATTGACCCAAATCCTGGCCCCTCGTCATCCCGTCAATAATTCGGTTACCTATAGGGAGCACGGCCCCCGATTGGTGGCCCGCCTGCCGTCACGGGGGCTTCCGGCGGACGGGCGGCTCAGGTGGCCGGGCGGCAGTGGCCTGCGTCCCGTTTCCGGCGACTCACGCGGGCTCGGGGGCCTGTTGTTCGGCGATGCTCTCCTGCCGCGCGATGGCCTGACACAGCTCGATCAGGTCGTCGGCCTCGACCGTACGGCACGCTCCCGCCTGCTCGACCACGGCGGAAAACGGCCGCTCCCGGGACGCCCACAGGCGCCCGGCATCGCTGCGCAGGATCCTCCATCCATCGCACCCCGGGGCGGGGCAACGGTTCTATGGTGTGTCACAGGTCAGGACCTCGATTCCTGGCCAAGGGGTGGGTACGACGTTCCCGCGCCCACGGATCCCACTTGCTCACCTCTGCTACCTCCAAAGACAACAGCAAGTAACTTCCGTATCACAGATGCGATCGGGGGGCACTTGGGGTGGTCAGGACGCCCCCACGTCTGACGAAGAGGTGCACGAGATGACCGCCCAACTCCCCCCATGGGCCGACCTGTTCGGCTCGGGACGGCAGCCCTTCCCCCTCCTCACAAATGCTCCAGACCCCGAGCTGTATGAGCGCATCACGAAGGCCATCGAACGTCCGCAGCGCGTGGATGCCACCACGATCGAGTGGCTTGAACGCTGTCTGAGCGAACATCGCCGCGTCGAGGACACCTTGGGGAGCGGCCCGCTGCTGCCGGTCGTACGCGCCCAGCTCGACGCGATCACTGTGCTCGCGCAAAGTGCTCCGGGCCCGCTCGCTGACCGTGTGGTCGCCATGCTCGGGCAGTACGCCCAGTTCATCGCCTGGATGTGCTAGGACTCCGGCGACCATGCCGCCCGCGCTCGCCTGGTACGACCGCTCGCACGGCTGGGCGCTGGAGGCTGGCGACGCGGCTCTGGCCGCCACCACGCTCAGCATGCCGCGCCCACCTCGCCTGGAGCATCGGCGACCCGCTCCGGTGCGTACGGCTGGCCGAGGCCGCGCGCCGGCACGATGGGCGGACGATCCTCGGCGTGCAGGGCATGGCGGCCCGGATGGCGGCCCGCGGCCATGCCGAGATGGGCGAAGCCGGGCCCTCGCGGGTGACGTGGAGGCCGCCGAGCGATTCGCGGGCGCTGCGGTTCCCGACGCCCTGGCCGTCAACCGTTACGCCGTTCAGGACCTACGTAAGTTGTCCGCCGCTCTGCGCCCCCTCCGCCTTCAGAGCGGGCAGAGCATCGAGGAGGCCTTGAGGGCGGCAGAGCGATGACACCGCCTGGTGCGAAGGGGCCCGGGCCAGGTGAAAGCGTTCGGAGAACATGGCGCAGGAGGCGAGACGGTGCCCGGCCCCCGATGGGCGCGGGCACCGTCATGGGCAGGGTCAGTGCCTTCCGGCGTCGCGCAGGGCGTCGCGGATCGCGTAGTAGGCCGGCTTGGGCTGGAGGTTCTCGTCGTACGGCAGGGCCGCGCCCTCACCTTCGAAGAAGGCGGGGATCCAGGAGTACTTGTCGGTGTAGTCCCAGATCGTGATGCCGACACAGCGGCGTACGGCGAGGCACGCCTTGGTCACCCTGGCGTACCAGTCGGCCTGGGTCGCGAGCTTGGCCTCGTCGGCCGGGACGTACATGCGGATGTCCAGCTCGGTGATGGCCACGTCCACGCCGAGGTCGGCGAAGCGCTGGAGGTTCTGCTGGAGCGTGTCCGGATAGCCGTACTGCAGCGCGAGGTGCCCCTGGAAGCCGACGCCGTCGATCGGCACGCCCTGGGCCTTGAGCTGCTTCACCAGGTTGTAGTACGCGTCGCTCTTGGGCCCGACGGCCTCGATGTTGTAGTCGTTCAGGTAGAGCTTGGCGTGCGGGTCGGCCTGGCGCGCCCAGCGCAGCGCGTCGGCGATGTAGCCGGGGCCGAGCGTCCGGTAGAAGATCGTGTCCCGGTAGGTGCCGTCCTCGTTGAACGCCTCGTTGACGACGTCCCACGAGTAGACCTTGCCCCGGTAGTGGCGCGCCTCGGTCAAGATGTGGTTCTTGAGGATCGCCCGGAGCTGGTCGGCGGTGAAGGTGCCGTTGTTCAGCCAGTCGGGGAGCTGGCTGTGCCACACCAGGGTGTGCGCCCGGAAGGACATGTGGTGCCGGCGGGCGAAGTCGAGCACCTGGTCACCCTGGGTGAAGTCGAACACCCCCTGCTGCGGCTCGGTGGCGTACCACTTGAGCGCGTTGCCCGCCGTGGTCGAGTTGAACTCGCTGCCGAGGATCTTGAGGTACGCCGCGTCGGAGAACTCGGGGTTGTCGGTGGCCGAGCCGAGGTAGCGATGCGAAGCGGCGGCCAGCTCACCCAGGGTCTGCTCGTGGTGCCGGTCGGGGTGGGCGGAGGCGGGGGCCGCCGCGAGCGCGGTGACGAGCCCGGCCGCGGCGAGGGCCGCGGCGAATCTGTGCAGCATGAGGAAGGTCCTCCGGTCGGGGGTACGGGTTCGGACGTCCAGATGCACGAGCCGGGAATGCTCCACAAGCCGAAACTTTTCGAAACAATCCCCTAACTTTTCTGTTGACGTACCCTACGAACCGACCCGCCCCGGGTCAATACCGGATGACAAATCCGAGAATCACCAGCTAAAACGCCAGCGGAGAGTCGACAACAACACAGTCAAGTCCGGAAAGTTTCAGCGGAGAGGCCGTAAAGGACATCCGGCCGTCGACCTCCGCGTCGTACCGCTCCCGCCCGAGGAACAGGTCGCGGCGGGCGGGCAGGGTGGCGACGTACGTCGCGAGGCAACGGCGGCGGGTCTGTCGTACTCGAAAAGCATGATGGGCGGCATGAAGGACTGGATGATCGACTTCGCGGAGTTCGTACGCGAGGAGTTGCCGGCGGAGAGCGCGGAGCGACTGATCGGGCTGTCACGGCCCGCCATCCGGCTGTCCGCCGCCGAGGACGGGGAGATCGTGGTCGGGCGGCTCGGAGGTCTCCCGAAGCTGCCGGACGGCATGGCGTGGCCGTCCCTCCCCGGCGGGGGCCGGCCGCTGTCGTTCCTGGCCGAGCTCGACTGCGGGCAACTGGCGCGCTACGAGGTGGACATCGCCCTGCCCGGCTCCGGCACGCTGCTGTTCTTCGCCACTGCCGACGCGAGGCAGCATCAAGTGATCTACGTGCCGCACGGCACCGCCGTCGCCGAGCGGCCCGTGCCCGACGACCGCGTCGAGGTGTACGCCGAGCTGCCGCTCGCCGCGGTCACCGAGCCGACCTGGCCGCCGCGGAACCACCCCGCTCTCGTGGACGTCTTCGGGAGCCTCGAGCAGGCCGAGGACATGGTGTGGCACCACGTGCTGGACGAGGACACCGGCGAGGTCTTCGAGGAGCAGCTCCAGCTGTTCGAAGACGGGAGAAGGGACGGGCCGCCGCACCAGGTGGGCGGATACTCCGACGGGCTCCAGAGCCCGATCGAGGCCGTGGCGGCGTATGCCGTCGGCACCGGCGACTACGGAGATCCGGCCTTCCAGGAGGAGGCGCGGCAGTGGGTCACGCTGCTGCAGCTAGCCGAGGACACCAGGGCCGGAATGATCTGGGGCGACGGCGCACGGCTCATCTGGGGCATCCGTAAGGACCATTTGGCCGCGCGCGACTTCTCCAAGGTCCACCTCTCCGTCCAGGGGCACTGACCCCGGTGGTCACGGACGAAGAAGGAGGGCCGGGTCGCCCCGGCCCTCCCGCCGTCACGGTTCCAGGCTCTCCGGAACGGAGTCGGACCGCCCCTTCGGGTGTTCGGTGCGGCCGTGGGCATCGTAGATCTTCACCCAGCGGATGCCGGGAAGCCGCTTGAGCGTGGGCGTGATCTCGTCGGCGACCGTGAACGCCGACCCACCGCTGCCGAGTGAACCGGTGAGCCGCACGTGAGCGACCCCGTCGCGGACGACGACCGAACGGACGCCGGTGGCTCCCGAGGCGACGAAGCGCAGCCCCTTGGCGTACTCGGCCTGTGTCGGCCCGGCGAACAGCCGCTGGAGCGCGCCGCGCGCGGTGGACGGCGGCGTCACCGGCCGTGACACCGCCGCCGTGTACGGCCGCCGCCCCGCCGCGTACGCCCGGGAGTCGAGGAAGTACGTCCGCACCGGCACCGTCCGGTAGGGCGTCTTGATGTCCACGACCACCCGGCTCGGGTGCGTGAGGGTGTAGACGCGATAGGGCGCCTTCCTGCTCAGGCCGATACCGAACGTGAGCTCCGCCTCGAAGTCGCCCGCGTTGACGACCTGGATCACGCCGGGCAGCGCGAGGGTCTCGCGGGCGGGCCCGTAGGTGGGGCGCCCGTGGTCGTCATGGCCGGTCGCGCCGCCGAAGCGCAGCCCGAGGATCGCGTCGCCGGCCACCGGGACCGTGTGGCCCGAGCCGTCGGCGATCAGCCGGGACACGTAGCCGGCGTCGCGCCGTGCCGGGAGCGGCCCGCGGAACTCGAAGACGACCCGGTCGAGTCCGGGCTGGTGCGAGGCGCGCACGTCGACCAGGGTCGCCACGCGCGGGGCCGCGTGAACGGCCGCGTTCGAGGGGACGGGTGTCGCGGCGGCCGGGGCCGCGGTCAGGCTCACCAGCGGCACGGCCAACGCCGCGGTCAGGCTCACCAACGGCACGGCCGACGCCGCGAGCGAGCGCTTGGGGGGCAGAAACATGAGGGCTCCTCTGCCGGGTTCCTTTCGCGAGTTGGGGGACCCGCGGGCGGGCGCGCGACCAGTTCCGGACCGGCGCCCACTTGAAGTATCCCCAGGTAGGCCCGCATCGGGGACGGCACAGACCTGTCACCTTCCATCCGGCCTTTCCGACCCATTGACGGCACGGTGGGCCCTATGTAACATCTGGGCAACCTAATGTAAGAAATTTGCAGCACTAAATCGAGACTTTGCGGTTCTCCGCAAGTTCCGGCAGGAAGCACTGCGTCCGTGCGCCCCGCCACCGTCACCTTTCGCATGAAAGGACACGAGGTGATGTCGGCCACGGCAGTGGGCAACCGGTCGCCGCCGCGACCCCGTCGAGCCCCGATCTCCGAAATCCCCCCACGACCGCGGATCGGACGACCCGCCGGTCGGTTCCTGCCGGACAGAGGAACGCAAATGTCGAAAACGCATGTCCCGTTATTGCGCTTGATCGCCGTGGTGGCCGCGGCCTGCCTGCTCGCCGTGGCCGCGCCCCTCTCCCCCGCCTCCGCCGCCGGCGGCCCCAACCTCGCCGCCGGCCGCACCGTGACCGCGAGCAGCAGCAACAGCCCGTACGCCGCGGGCAACCTCAACGACGGCAACCAGGGCACCTACTGGGAGAGCTCGAACAACGCCTTCCCCCAGTGGGCACAGGTCGACCTCGGCGGCGCGACGAGCATCGACCAGGTCGTGCTCAAGCTGCCGGCGTCGTGGGAGGCCCGCACCCAGACGCTGTCGGTGCAGGGCAGCACCGACGGGTCCTCCTTCAACACCATCGTGAGCTCGGCCGGCCGCTCCTTCTCCCCCGGCTCCGGCAACGCGGTGACGATCGGCTTCACCGCGACCACGACCCGGTACGTCCGGATCAACATCACCGCCAACACGGGGTGGCCCGCGGCGCAACTGTCCGAGATCGAGGTGTACGGCGCCGCCACCGCCTCCGGCAACCTCGCGCTCGGCAAGACCATGAAGGAGAGCGCGCACGCCGACGTGTACGGCGCGGGCAACGCCAACGACGGCAACCAGGCCACCTACTGGGAGAGCGCCAACAACGCCTTCCCCCAGTGGCTCCAGGTGGACCTCGGCGCCTCGACCGCGGTCGACAAGGTGGTGCTGAAGCTCCCGCCCACCTGGGAGGCCCGCACCCAGACGCTGGCCGTGCAGGGCGGCGCCGACGGCACGAACTTCTCCACCCTCGCCGCCTCCGCGGGCCGCACCTTCGACCCCGCGAGCGGCAACACGGTCACGATCAGCTTCTCCACCGCGAACGTCCGGTACGTCCGGATCAACGTCACCGCCAACACCGCCTGGCCGGCCGCGCAGGTCTCCGAGTTCGAGGTCTACGGCCCGGCGCCCACCGGTGACACCCAGCCCCCGACCGCGCCCTCGAACCTCGCCTACACCGAGCCCGGCGCCAACCAGATCAGGCTCACCTGGTCGGCGTCCACCGACAACGTCGGCGTCACCGGCTACGACGTCTACGCCAACGGGGTGCTGCGCACCAGCGTCGCCGGGAACGTCCTGACCTACACCGACACCCAGCCGGCCGACGCCACCGTGTCGTACTACGTCCGGGCCAAGGACGCGGCAGGCAACGAGTCGGCCAACAGCAACACCGTCACCCGCAAGGGCGCGACCGGCGACACCCAGGCCCCGACCGCTCCCGGCAACCTCGCCTACACCGAGACCACGCCGGGGCAGGTCAAGCTCACCTGGACCGCCTCCACCGACAACGTCGGCGTCACCGGCTACGACGTCTACGCGAACAACGCGCTGCGCGGTAGCGTGGCCGGGAACATCACGACCTACACCGACACGCAGCCCACGAGCGCCACCGTGTCGTACTACGTGCGGGCCAAGGACGCCGCCGGCAACGAGTCGATCAACAGCAACACCGTCACCCGCAACGGCACGGGCGGCGGCTCGAACATGGCCGTCGGCAGGCCGATCACCGCCTCCTCCTCCACGTTCACGTACGTCGCCACCAACGCCAACGACAACGACGTGACCACCTACTGGGAGGGCGCGGGCGGCTCGTACCCGCAGACGCTGACCGTCCAGCTCGGGGCCAACGCGGTCGTGAGCTCGGTCGTGCTGAAGCTCAACCCCGACGCCGCCTGGTCCACGCGTACGCAGACGATCCAGGTGCTGGGCCGCGAGCAGAGCGCCTCCGGGTTCACCAACCTGACCGGCGCGGCGACCTACACCTTCAACCCGGCGACCGGCAACACGGTGACGATCCCGGTCTCCGGCACGGTCGCCGACGTGCAGCTCAAGTTCACCGCCAACTCCGGCGCCCCGGCCGGGCAGGTGGCCGAGTTCCAGGTGATCGGCTCCCCGGCGCCCAACCCCGACCTGACCATCACCTCCCTGTCGGCCTCCCCCGCCTCCCCGGTCGAGACCGACGCCCTCACGCTGTCGGCGACGGTGCGCAACGCGGGCAGCCTCGGCTCCGGTGCGACCAACGTCAACTTCTACCTGGGCGGGACCAAGGTGGGCACCGCCTCGGTCGGCGCCCTCGCGGCCGGTGCCTCGGCGACCGTTACGGCGAACATCGGCCAGCGCGACGCGGGCAGCTACCCGCTGAGCGCCAAGGTCGACGAATTGAACGCGGTCATCGAGCAGAACGAGACCAACAACGCCTTCACCGCCTCCTCCCCGCTGGTCGTGAAGCCGGTGGACAGCTCCGACCTGGTGGCCTCCCCGGTGAGCTGGTCGCCCGGCAACCCGGCGGGCGGCAGCACGGTGACGTTCACCGTCGCGATCAAGAACCAGGGCACGGTCGCCTCGGCGGGCGGCGCCCACGGCATCACGCTCACGATCGCCAACGACTCCGGGACCGTGGTCAAGACGCTGACCGGCTCCTACAGCGGCGCGATCGCGGCCGGGGCCACCACCGGCCCGGTCACCCTGGGCACGTGGACGGCCGCCAACGGCAGATACACGGTGAAGACCGTGCTCGCCGCCGACGCGAACGAGCTGCCGGTCAAGCAGGCCAACAACACCTCCACGCTGCCGTTCTTCGTCGGCCGCGGCGCGAACATGCCGTACGACATGTACGAGGCCGAGGACGGCGTGACCGGCGGCGGGGCGACGGTCGTCGGCCCGAACCGGACCATCGGCGACCTGGCCGGCGAGGCGTCCGGCCGCAAGGCCGTGCGGCTCACCACCACCGGCAGCTACGTGGAGTGGACGACGAGGGCCGACACGAACACCCTGGTCACCCGCTTCTCCATCCCCGACGCGGCGGGCGGCGGCGGCACCGACGCCACGCTGAACGTCTACGTCGACGGCACCTTCCTCAAGGCGATCAACCTGACCTCGAAGTACGCGTGGCTGTACGGCCCGGAGGCGAGCCCGGGCAACTCGCCGGGTGCGGGCGGCCCGCGGCACATCTACGACGAGGCCAACGTGCTGCTCGGGACGACCGTCCCGAAGGGCAGCAAGATCCGGCTGCAGAAGGACGCCGCCAACACCTCCACGTACGCGATCGACTTCGTGAACCTGGAGCAGGCGTCGGCGATCCCCAACCCCGACCCCGCGACGTACGCCGTGCCCACCGGGTTCACCCAGCAGGACGTGCAGAACGCGCTCGACAAGGTGCGGATGGACACCACCGGCAAGCTCGTGGGCGTCTACCTGCCGCCGGGCGACTACCAGACGTCGGGCAAGTTCCAGGTGTACGGCAAGGCGATCAAGGTGGTCGGCGCCGGGCCGTGGTTCACCCGGTTCTACGCGCCCTCGACGCAGGAGAACACCGACATCGGCTTCCGGGCGGAGTCGTCGGCCAACGGCTCGACGTTCTCCGGGTTCGCCTACTTCGGCAACTACACCAGCCGCATCGACGGGCCGGGCAAGGTGTTCGACTGGCAGAACGTCGCGAACATGACGATCGATAACATCTGGGTCGAGCACCAGGTCTGCATGTACTGGGGCGCGAACACCGACAACATCACGATCAAGAACTCGCGGATCCGTGACACCTTCGCCGACGGCGTCAACATGACCAACGGCAGCACGGACAACCTGGTCTCGAACAACGAGGCGAGGACGACCGGCGACGACAGCTTCGCGCTGTTCTCGGCCATCGACGCGGGAGGCGCCGACGAGAAGAACAACGTCTACGAGAACCTGACCGCGATCCTGCCGTGGCGCGCGGCCGGCATCGCGGTGTACGGCGGGTACGCGAACACCTTCAGGAACATCTACATCGCGGACACGCTGACCTACTCCGGCATCACGATCAGCTCGCTCGACTTCGGCTACCCGATGAACGGCTTCGGCGCGAGCCCGCCCACGGTGTTCGACAACATCTCGATCGTCCGTGCGGGCGGCCACTTCTGGGGCCAGCAGACCTTCCCGGCGATCTGGCTGTTCTCCGCCTCGAAGGTGTTCCAGGGCATCCGGATCAGCAACGTCGACATCGTCGACCCGACGTACTCGGGGATCATGTTCCAGACCCAGTACCTCGGCGGCCAGCCGGTCAACCCGATCAAGGACACCGTCCTCACCAACATCTCGATCTCCGGGGCGCACAAGAGCGGCGACGCGTTCGACGCGAAGTCGGGCTTCGCCCTCTGGGCGAACGAGCTGCCGGAGCCCGACCAGGGACCGGCGGTCGGGTCGGTGACCTTCAACAACCTGAAGCTCAGCGACAACTACCAGGACATCAAGAACACGACGTCCACCTTCACGATCAACATCAACCCCTGATCACATGACGGCGCGCCGGAGAGACTCCTCTCCGGCGGCGCTTTTTCATGCTGTTCAGGACGAGCAGCGGGTGCCGTTCAGCGTGAAGCCGGTCGGGTTGCCGTTCGAGCCGCTCCAGGTGCCCTGGAAGCCGAACGAGACGTTGCCGCCCGCCGGGATCGAGCCGTTGTAGGACAGGTTCTTCGCGGTCACCGACGACCCGCTCTGGGTGACGTCGGCGCTCCAGTAGCCGGTGATCTTCTGGCCGTTCGGGAAGGAGAAGCCGACGGTCCAGCCGTTCACCGGGCTGGAGGAGGTGTTGGTGACGGTGACGTTGCCGGTGAAGCCGCCCTGCCACTCGTTCTTGCTGTAGCTCACCCGGCAGGCGCCGCCGCCGTTGCCGGGGGTCGGGCTGGCGGTGGGCGTCGGCGACGGGCTCTGGACCACACCGCCGATGCTGTAGGAGAAGTTGTTCACCGCGAGGCCGGTGCCACCCACCCAGGGCTCGAATCCCGCCTGGACGCTGGTGAGGTACCACGACCGCTGGGCGTAGCCGCGGTTCACCGCATCGTCGTAGAACGAGCGGACGGCGAAGCTGATCGAGTTCGTCGGCGAGGTGCGGACGTAGGAGATGACGTTCCAGCCGATGTTGCCCTCCCAGACGTCCCAGGTGCCGCCGGCGATGTTCGCCGTGCCCACGCGGGAGCCCACGGGCTGCACCGAGCCGGTGTGGTTGAGCCACACCATGATCTCCGCGCCCGTGTTCTGGCCGTCCTTGCGAGGCGTCGGGTCGAACCAGATGTCGTACGCCGCGTCGTAGACGCCCGAGCCGGGGTAGCTCATGCTGACGCTGGTCTGAACCGTGTTGAACTGGCTGTCGCTCGCCTGGAGGGGCAGGCCGCTGCCGGTGGAGCAGTTGGCGTAGTGGCAGCCGGCGTAGATGGCCGGATACGCCGCCGGGGTGCCGCCCGTGTTGTTGTGCCCCGCCTGCGTCACCGTGAAGCCGGTGTTCGTGACGTTGATGCACTGCGGGGCGCTGCTCCCCCACACGTTGTTCATGACGACGTACTTGCCGCCCTGGATCGTGGTCGATCCGTACTTCTCGCAGATCGTCGTGTCCGCGTGCGCCGCCTGACCGACGACGAGCGACGCGGCGATCGAGCCGAGCATGGCGAGGCCCGCCGTGATCATTCGCATCTTCATGTCCCGGACGATAGACATCGGGGCAAGGCGGGCGACATGGGCCGATTTGATCGACAACTTGGACGAAACCCCGACCAGCGACAACGCCCTTACGGAAAGTGAAACTTTCACTTACACGTCCTGTCCGGCCGCCGGACGCCGGCGTGCGCGACCACTCGCCGGGGAGTATGGCCAGGAGGAGGTGAGGGCGATGTCCGTCACGGTCCGCCGCGTGTACGAGGACCCCGCGCCCGGGGACGGGACGCGGGTGCTGGTCGACCGGGTGTGGCCGCGCGGCCTCACCAAGGAGGCCGCTCACTTGGACGAATGGGTCAAGGACGTGGCGCCGTCCAGTGCCCTGCGCTCCTGGTATGGCCACGTCCCCGAGAGGTTCGGCGAGTTCCGCAGCCGCTACCTCGCGGAGCTGGACGATCCCGAGCGGCAGGCCGTCCTCGACCGGCTGCGCCGGCTCATGGAGAGCGGACCGCTGACCCTGCTCACCGCGACCAGGGACGTCGAGCACAGCCAGGCCGCCGTCCTCGCCGAGGTTCTGTCCGGCCGCTCGTTGCAGTGATCCACAAGTTGGCTCCCATTCGGGCCGGAGAGCATGGACGCCTTCCGATCACACACGAGGTGTCATGTGAGACGTCCATCATTTCTCCGCAGGCTCGGAACGGCCGGTGTGCTGCTGGCGGGGCTGCTGCTCGCCCTGCCCGTGCAGCAGGCGACCGCGGCGCGGAACGCCACCACGACGGCGAATTCGGAGGTGGTCGCCTGGGACATGCAGATCACACCGTCCTCCTACACCGGCCCGTGCACCGAGACGGAGTACGGCCTGGACCACCAGGTCTCCGCGAAGATCACCGTCACCAGGCCGATGACCGTGAAGTATGTCTGGGTCAACCAGCAGGAGCTGCCCTGGCCGGGCCCCGAACCCTTCTCGGTGACGTTCGATGCGCCGGGCACCAAGACGGTCGTCAACGGCTTCTATCGCAAGACGAGTCTCAGCGGTTACATGCGCCTCAGGATCGTCGAGCCCGCCGGCGTCGCCGAGACCCAGAACGCGACGTTCAACACG
The DNA here is from genome assembly GCF_002027145.1 of Microbispora sp. GKU 823. Taxonomy (NCBI): domain Bacteria; kingdom Bacillati; phylum Actinomycetota; class Actinomycetes; order Streptosporangiales; family Streptosporangiaceae; genus Microbispora; species Microbispora sp. GKU 823. Next base: position 28,075 of record NZ_MWJN01000076.1, read on the forward strand.
GTCTGCCTGACCGCGCAGCCGACGGTGTCCGACATCAGCAAGCAGCGCATGGACGAGGGGTGCGGACCCGGTCAGCCCGCCGAGTTCCAGCTCACCGCGAAGCTCGCCGTGGCCGACGGCCCTGCCACCATCGGCTACCGCTGGTGGCGCAGGAGCAACCAGACCCGCAACCAGTGGGTGTCTTTCGCTGACGGGAGCGCCACCTTCAGCTCGACCGGGGCGCAGCAGCAGACCATCACCGCCCGATACAGGACGAACGTGTCGGAGAGCGGTGGTTACTTCAGGGTGGAGATCTTGTCGCCCTACCAGGGTTCCAGCCAGATCGCCTACCTCGTGACCTGTAGCACCAAGAACGACGATCTGTGACGACCGCCGAGAGCGGCACACCGGGTGTGCCGCCCTCCGCCGCCGACTCGCTGTGCCGGCGGCTCGGTGTTCCGGCGGCTCGGTGTTCCGGCGACTCGGTGTTCCGGCGACTCGGTGTTCCGGCTTCAGTGGACCGCGCGGGTCCGGCGGCCGCCGCCGGTGAGGTTGAGCCGGACCATCGCCGGGAGGCGGCGCAGGCCGAGTGTGGTGCGCAGGTCCGGGACGGCCTCGTCGTGCAGCCGCGTGACCAGGGCCCCGAGGTCGGCCGGTTCCACGGCGGAGACGCCGAGGTCGAGGTGCGGGTCGTCGGACGAGCCGCGCAGCACGGCGTGCGCCCGGCGCACCTCCGGATAGGCGCTGACCTGCTCGGCCAGGGCCTCGCTCGCGGGATGCGCGTCGATCTCGGTGACCCCGGACGTGTCCGACTCCAGGCGCAGCCGCCGCGGCCGGTCGACCCGCAGCAGCGCCAGCAGCCAGGCCAGTCCGACGAGCCCGATCACGAATGCGATGGCGGCCACGACCGGCCAGAACCAGGGCGCCGTCGCCGCCAGGTTCCTGGCCCCGGCGTCCACCACCGGCTCCCGCACCGCGGCGTCGCCGAAGGCGCCCAGCGCCCGCGCGAGCGCGAGGCCGCCCGCGGCCAGCAGGACCAGGCCGAACAACGCCAGGCCCGCTCGGTTGCCCTTGCCCGATCTCGTCTTCACGGTCCTGCCTCCTTCGCCTAGGACGGGCCGTGGACGCGCAGGTTCAGCGAAACGCGGTGGGCCGGGGCGAGCCGGGCCAGTTCGCCCTCGACGGCCGCACGCACGCGCTCCCCGAGCGCCGTCGTGTCGCGCAGGTCCGTCCGGACCGACACGTCCGCGTGCCAGCCGCGCATCCGCGCCCCGGCCGAGCGCACGCCGTCCACCTGGTTCGCCCTGGCGCTCAGCGCCCGCGCCAGCGCGCGGCGCGGCAGGCCGACCACCAGGTCGGGATCTCCCGTGCGCAGCGGGATCATCCGCCCCCGGCCGGGGACCACCGCGATCAGTATCAGCACCAGGCCGATCAGGGCCAGCGCGGAGGCCACCGCGAGGGCCCGGCCGTCGTCCCAGGGCGTGGTGCTCGCCCAGCGGGCCCACTGGTCGTACGGCACGAGCCTGACGGGGAGCCCCACCAGCGCGGAGACCACGTGGACGGCGGTGAGGCCGCCGATCGCCAGCAGCGCCAGTGCGGCGACCGCGGCGGGCAGCCCCCGGCTGGGCCGGAAGGCCCGGGAGGCTCCCCCGCCCCCGAACCCCCGCATCGGGACGAAGCGCGGCACCTTCTCAGACGGGCCTCGGCCTTCGGTCATCGCCACCCCTCCGCTCGGGCCTTCACACGGGCCTGCGCCCGGTCTTCCGCTCGGGCACGAGCTCCACGACCTCGATGTCCACGTTCTCCACGGAGATGCCGGTCAGCTCGCGCAGCCGCCGCCGGACGTGCTCGCGGATCTTCGCGGCCAGCCGCGGCACCGGCGCCGGATAACGCACGGCCAGATCGCAGTGGACCGCAGCGACCGCCCCGCACACCGACGCCGACACGTGGGGCAGGCCGGTCACGTGCTCGTCCTCGCTCGCCAGTTTCTCGGCGATCCTCGTGAAGGCGCGGTCGGAGATCGTCGTCGTCCCGTGCGCCGCGGGCTCGCTCATTGCCGTCTCGGGTGCATCTGCGGCATGTGTACGCCGCCTTCGAGCACCAGGCCGACGAGGAACCCGGCGATGCCGAGGACCAGGACGATGATGAACGCGCTGAGGCCGCCGAAGGCCCCGACCACCCCCAGCACCGTGCCGAACAGCAGCCCCGCGAGGCCCCAGAGCGGATAGCCTTCCATGATCATTCCTTCCTTCCGCCGTCGTCTCTGACCACGTCGGCGATCGTCACGTCCACCCTGCGGCCGGCCGCCAGGTCGCCGATCGCGTCGCGGACCAGGTCGGCGACCTCCGGCAGCGGCCTGCCGTACCGGGCGACGATGTCGACCTCGATCGCGTCGTCCCGTACGGCGACGCCGGGGACGAGGCCGCCGGGCAGGTACGTCGCGACCACGCCGAACGGTCCCCGGGAAAGGTCGGCGACGTCGGGACACGACAGCACGCGGTCGGCGATCCGGCGGGCGGAGACCTGGCGTTCCTCTTCCGCTTCGGTGTGGCCATCCCGCTCCTGCGGCGGGGCTTCCGGGGAGCCGTGCCCAGCGGGCTCGGGCACCGGGACCCGCCGGTGGCCGTGTTCCGCCCCCGCGCTCTCCGGAACGGCGCTCATTGGACCCGCGGCTCCCCGTCCGCGGGCGCCTGCGGCTCCTGCTGCCTCGGCAGGTGAACGTCGTCGACCGCGATGTTGACCTCGGTGACCTCCAGCCCGCACATGCGCTCCACCGCGCGGATCACGTGGCTCCGCACCGCCTGCGCGAGGTCGGGGATCGCGACGCCGTACTCGACGACGAGGTGGATGTCCACGGCGGCCTGCCGCTCGCCGACCTCCACGGACATGCCGCGGGTGACGCCGTCCTCCCCGCCGAGCGCGCCCCTGATCGCGCCGAACGCGCGGGCCGTGCCGGTGCCGAAGTCGTGGACTCCGTCGATCTCGCGGGCCGCCATTCCGGCGATCTTGGCGACCACCTCGTCGGCGATCGTGGTGCGGCCTCGCTCCGTCACCAGGCTGGAGCCACCCTGCGTCCCGAGGGACCGTCCGGGTGCGTGCTCGACGGTCGCGGTCGACGTTCTGGTCTCGGTCATGTGACTCTCCGGCTTCACGTGCGCGGTAGGTACCGCTTACCGCCGATACACGCCCGTGATACCCGGTTTGCACACAGTAATCATCCGAGGTGGGGCGAGGTTGGGTCATCGAAACCCCTCCAAAACGCCAAGACCGGCGAGCCCGGGGAGGCCAGAACGGATGGCCCTAAGGGGGAGATCAAGTCCGACCAAAACTGCCCGGTATGTACGGGATCGAGTTTTTCTGTTCCTGTCTAGGGCATTCATACCGTTCAGTCGGATCGCAGCGCCGCACGGCGAGACGGACGGATGTGCGGAGAGGCGCTTCGGGGGCGGCCAGTAGGAGGCGCGATCATGAAAGACGGACTGAAGGTGGCCCTGGCTGTCATCGCGGGCTACTACCTCGGCCGACACCACAAGCTGCGCCTGGCGCTGGTGCTCGCACTGGCCATCCTCGCCGCCCGCCTCAAGGGTGAGGGAACCGCGGGCGCCCTCCTCGAACAGGTCCCCAAGATCCTCGGCGGCAACGTCCCCGACCTGGGCAAGCTCACCGAACGCGTACGCGGCGACCTGCTCGACATCGGCAAGGCGGCGGCCATGCGCGCCACCAGCCGCCAGATCGACAACCTGAGCGACAAGCTGCACGAACGCGCCGAGGCGCTCCGGCAGCCCAAGGGCCGGGGCCGGGCCGCGGAGGAGGAAGAAGAGGAAGAGGAGAAGGGGCGTCCGGAGGAAGGCCGCCGCCGGGTGCCCCGCCGCCGCCCGCCGCAGCGCGAGCCTGAGCCCGAAGAGGCCTACGAGGAGGAAGAGGAGTACGAGGAGGAGCCGGAGGAGGCAGAGGAGCCCGAACCCGAAGAGCGGCGCCGGCCCCGGATCCGTCCCACCCGTCCCGTGCTGCGGCGGAGGTGAGACCCATGACCGAACAGACGCGGGAACGAACCCAGGGCGCACGGGCGCCGGACGAAGGGGCGCTGCCCACGCAACGGCTCGGGCAGGAGTTCCAGAACCTCGCCACGGCCGTGGCCGAGCGCGCGTTGTCGCGGGTCGCCGAGAAGATCGACGGCCTGGCCGGCCGTCTCACCGACTACGTGGAGCACGGCGGCTCCGGGCTGTTCAGCGCGCTCACCGGCAAAGAGGGCGGCGGACGGGAGGCGCTCGGCGGGCTGCTCCGCGGCCTCACCCGCGGCCGGGACGCCCGGGGACTGCTCAAGTCGGCCGCCGACCGGCTCGGCGCGACGGGCGGCGGTGGCCTGCTCGGCGCTGTCACCAGCGCTCTCACCGAGGACGGCGGGGGCGGCCATCCCGTACGCGCGGCCCTCATGGCCTACGGCAAGGAGAAGATCAAGGGCCTGTTCGGCAGGGGCGGCGGCGGAGGCAAGGGCGGCAAGGGCAAGAAGCTCAAGGTCACCAACATCGTCGAGTCGCTCGACATCGGCGCGCCGCTCCGCCTGGTCTACAACCAGTGGACGCAGTTCGAGGACTTCCCGAGCTTCATGAAGAAGGTCGAGACCGTCGAGCAAAAATCCGACGAGAAGCTCGGGTGGAAGGCGCAGGTCTTCTGGTCCCACCGCACGTGGGAGTCGACGATCGTCGAGCAGGTCCCCGACAGCAGGATCATCTGGCGGTCGCAGGGCCCGAAGGGCTTCCCTGACGGCTCGGTGACCTTCCACGAGATCGCTCCCGAGCTGACCCGGGTCCTGCTCGTCGTCGAGTATCACCCGCAGGGTTTCTTCGAGCGCGTCGGCAACCTGTGGCGGGCCCAGGGCCGCCGGGTCCGGCTCGAGTTCAAGCACTTCAAGCGGCACGTCATGACCAACGCCCTGCTGCGTCCCGACGAGATCGAGGGCTGGCGGGGCGAGATCCGCGACAGCGAGGTCGTCAAGGACCACGAGACGGCGCTGCGCGAGGAGCGCGAACGCGAGGGCCGCGAGCGGGGCGAGGAGGCCCCCGAGGAGCGCGAGGAAGCCGAGGAATTCGAGGAGGAAGAGGCCCCGGAAGAAGAGGGCGCTGCAGAAGAGGGCGCCGAAGAAGAAGGCGCCGAAGAGGAGCCGTACGAGGAGGAGGAAGAAGAGGAGCCCGAGCGGGCCCGCAGGCCCGCCTACGCGGGTGCGGAGCGGGGTGGACGGGCCGGCGCGCCGGTCACCCGGAGGCGCGGGGACGAACCCGAGGAACGCGGCACGCGGGCGCCGGTCAGGCGGCGCGGGGCGGAGGCCGAGCGAGGCGAGGGCGAGCAACCCCGGCGGGGCGAGCAGGGCCGCAGGGGCGAGGAGTCGGAGGAGACGGGCGAGACCCACGCAGGGGCGAGGGAGGAGCAGCCGGTGCGCCGCCGCCCCCTGGTCCGGCGCCGCCGTCCCCCGGAATAGAACAGCCGCCCGCGTGCGGCGGGCGGGGCGAGTGATCGGAAACGCGACATGGAACCGAGGAGGGGAAGCGCATGACGGTAGCCGTTCCACCGGCGGGTGGCGGCGGGTTGCCGGGCCGGTCGTCGGGATCGGGCCTGGCCGACGTCATTGACACGATCCTGGACAAGGGCCTCGTGATCGACGCCTACGTACGGGTCTCACTGGTCGGCATCGAGATTCTGACCATCGACGTGCGTGTCGTCGTCGCGAGTGTCGACACCTATCTCCGGTTCGCCGAGGCGGTGAACCGGCTGGACCTGGCGTCCCAGCAGCAGGGGCTGCCCGACCTCCTGTCGAGTGCGCCCCAGAGCATCGCCCATGGCAAGTCCAAGGGCGTTGCCCAGGGCGTGCTGGAGGCGGCCGGAGAGAAGCTGCAGGACCTCATGGCGAGCTACGCGGAGGAACCCGCCCCGCGTACCCGCCGGCGTCGACGGGAGGAGGACTGAGATGACGGGCTCGACCAGGCAGTCCGGGGCGGGCGACCGGGCCGAGGCTCCCCCGCGCAACACCGCGTGCTACGTCTACGGCATCCTCCCGGAGGACGTGGAGATCAGCGAGGACGCCGTCGGGGTGGGCGATCCTCCCGGCCGTGTCAAAATCATCAGGCACGGTGAGATCGCCGCCCTGGTGAGCGACGTCGACGTGGACCGCCCCCTCGGCCGCGCACAGGACCTGGTGGCGCACGAGCAGCTGCTCGACGAGGCCGCGGCCGAGGTGCCCGTGCTTCCCCTGCGGTTCGGCGCCGTGATGACCACGCCGGAAGCGGTCGTGGAGGAGTTGCTGGCCCCGCACCACGACTCGTTCGCGGCCGCGCTGAAGCAGATCGAGGGCCGGGCCCAGTTCGTGCTCAAGGCGCGGTACGCCGAGCAGCCGGTGCTGGTCGAGGTGCTGACGGAGAACGCCGAGGCCAGACAGTTGCGTGACCGGATCAGGCAGTTGCCGGAAGAGGTGACGCGTAACGAGCGGATCCGCCTCGGCGAGCTGATCACGCAGATCATCGCCGCGAAGCGGGAGGCCGACACCCGGGCGGTCGTCGAACGCTTCGAGCCCGTCACCGTCGGCGCGGTGGTCCGGGACCCCAGCCACGAACGGGACGCCGCACACGTCGCGTTCCTCGTGGAGAACGACCGCCAGGCCGACTTCGAACGCGCCGTCGGGGAGTTGCGCTCCGAGTGGGGAGACCGGGTCGAGGTCCGCCTGCTCGGTCCGATGGCACCGTACGACTTCGTCACCACCTGACTATGAGGGGAGGCCGCCGTGGGACTGATCAGCCTGCTGTTCACCTGGCCGCTCGCCCCGGTCCACGGCGTCATCCGGCTGGGTGAGCTGATCCAGCAGCAGGTCGAGCATGAGCTGAGGGATCCGGCGGCGGTCCGGCGACGGCTGGAGGCCATCGAGGAGGCCAGGCGCTCGGGCCAGATCTCCGAAGAGGAGGAGGCCCAGGCCGTGGAAGAGATCCTCAGGCTCATGAGCGGCCCGCGGAGGGGGTGATCGTCCATGCCTCCCCGGCGGAGAGCCCGTTACGACGAGGACGCCGCGCCGTACGGGCGGCGGGCCTCCTCGGGCATGCCCGTCGAGGAGGACGGGCCGTACGACGAGTCCGAGGACGAAGACGAGTACGAGCGCGGAGATGAGCGCGGTGCCGAGCCGCGCCGACGCCGGGCGGCGCTGAACGCGGTGTCCGCCGGGCGGCTCGGCCTGCGCTTCATCGCGGATCTGACCTCCAAGGACACGGAGGGGGTCACGTCGGTGGAACCCGTGGAGAACGGCTGGCTGGTGGACGTCGAGGTCGTCGAGGACCGCAGGATCCCGTCCACCAGCGACATGCTGTCGATCTACGAGTGCCAGGTGGACGACGAGGGGAACCTCATGTCCTACCGGCGCACCAGGACCTACCGGCGCGGCAGCGGCGCCTACGGCGGTGGGCTATGACCGATCCCCGCTCGCGTCCCGTCCTGCGCGAGTCGTCGTACGCGCCGCCGGCCGTCATGGGCCGGGAGTCGACCAACCTGGGCGACATCCTGGAACGCGTGCTCGACCGGGGCATCGTGATCGCCGGCGACATCCGGGTGAACCTGCTGGAGATCGAGCTGCTGACCATCAAGCTCCGGCTGGTCATCGCCTCGGTCGACACCGCGCGGGAGATCGGCATCGACTGGTGGGAGCGCGACCCGTGGCTCAGCGGCAGGGACCGCGAACTGGTCGAGGAGAACCGCCGGCTTCGGGAGCGCCTGAACGCGGTCGAGGAGCGCCTGCTCGCCTGGGAGGAGCGGACCGAACTCGAACCGGGCGAGCGCACGGGTGAGCGTGCGGTCGAGCGGCGGGGCGAACGTGCGGACGAACGGCCGGTCGAACGGCGGAGCGAGCGTGCGGGAGAACGCAGGGGAGAAGGCATGAGAGAAGGCGCGGGTGAGCGGCGGGGCGACCGTCAGGCCGAGGCCCGCGCCCGGCGGCTCGGCCGGCCTCCCGGAACGGAGCCCGGCCGTGAGTGAGAACCACCCCGCCGCTCCCACCACCCCGCCGCGGAAGGCGCACGCCCCTGACGGCCCCCGCCGATGTGCACGAGACGCGGGGCGGCGACCACGGGCGACCCTTCGCGCGGCCCGTGAGACCGCCACCCCTGGCGCCCCCGAAGCGCGGGGCGCGACCCTGGCGCGGCACCTGAGACCGCCACCCCGGGCGGTCCCGGCGCGGGGGTCTACCTGTACGCGGTGACGTCCGGCGGGGAGCCCCCTCCTGACCTGCGCGGCGTCATGGACGGTGCGGTGCGGCCCGTGCCGCACGGCGGGCTCGTGGCCCACGTCAGCGACGTGCCCCTCGACCGGTTCGGCGAGGAACCGCTGCGCCGCTCGCTGGAGGACCTGGACTGGGTGGAGGCAGTCGCCCGCGCCCACCACCGGGTCGTCGAGGCGCTGGCGGCGGCCGGGCCGACCGCCCCCGTGCGCCTCGTGACCGTCTACACCGGCGAGGAGCAGGTCCGCGACCTCCTCGACCGGCGGCACGACGACTTCGCGGAGATCCTGTCGCGTGTCGCGGGACGCCGGGAGTGGGGAGTCAAGGCATACCTGCGGCGGGACACGCCGCCCCCCTCGCCGCGCCCGCGGCCACGCCCCAGGCCGGTGGCGACAGCCCCGGGATGGCGTACCTGCGCCGGAAGAAGGAGAACCTGCGCGGCAGGGAGGACCTGTGGCGCGCGGCGGCCGAGCGGGCCGAGCGGTTGCACGCCGACCTGGGACAGGTCGCCGTGGCGAGCCGCCGCCACCGCCCGCAGGACCCCCAGCTGTCCGGACGGAGCGAGTCGATGGTGCTCAACGGCGCCTACCTGGTTGATCCGGCCCGGGAGGAGGAGTTCGCCGCAGTGCTCGGCGGCTACCGCGACCGGTTCCTGGACGTCGAGCTCACCGGCCCGTGGGCGCCCTACTCCTTCACCTCGATCGACCTCGGGGCGGGCCGGGCCGGGGGCGTGCGATGACGCCCGGCGGGATCCCGGCGTACGTGCCGGAGCGGCCGCGGGGCGCCTCCCTCGCCGCCGAGGGCCGCCTGCCGCCCGAGCGCGTGGCGCTCGTCGACCTGCTCGACCGGCTGCTCGCGGGCGGCGTGGTGATCACCGGCGACATCGTGCTGTCGATCGCCGACATCGACCTCGTCCGCATCTCCCTGCGGGCGCTGCTCGGCTCCGTACGCGGCACCGAGCCGTTCGACCCGCTCGGCGAGCCGTACGCGGGGACGGACGACGTCGGCGGCAGGAGGGAGATCGAGGATGACCGGTGGTGAGGCCGGGAGCACTCCGTGGGACACCGAGGCGGGGCCCTGGCGGATCGGCGTGGAAACCGACGCGGGCGGCCCGAATCGGTGGGCGCAGGACCGGTGGGAGCAGGACCAGGGGGAGCGGAGCGCGGAAACCGGAAAGGGCAGCCCCTGGCGGCTGAACACCGACCCGGACACGGTGCGGCGCGACCTGAGCCGTCTCGTGCTGACGCTCGTCGAGCTGGTGCGCCAACTGGTGGAACGGCAGGCCATCCGGCGGATGGACCAGGGCGACCTGTCCGACGAGCAGGTCGAGACGCTCGGCCTGACGCTGATGCGCCTGGAGGAGGCCATGACCGAGTTGTGCGAGCGGTTCGGCGTCTCACCGTCCGACCTCAACCTCGACCTGGGGCCCCTCGGCACGCTGCTGCCCACCGACAGGCCGTGAGCGCGGGCGCGTGTACGGCCAGGTCGCAGGGGTAGGCGGAGGACATCGACCGGGGCCTGGAGGAGATGTCATGAGTGTCGTCGGCCGGGACGAGGTCCGTGCGCTGCTGGAGTCGCCGTCGCCCGACGCGACGCTGGTGCTGGTGGGCGGGCGCTGCGAGGTCGTGCCGGAGTCACGCGCCGAGGGCCTGGTGATCGCCAGCCGGCGCGACCTGGAGAGCCAGGTGGGAGACGACCCACTGGACGACCGGCGGCTCGGCGAGCTCGCGGACCGGCTCGACACGGTCGCCCGCGATCTGGGGGCGTGACGGGCCGACCGGCAGGCCCATGGGCGCGTGCCGGTCGGGTGGGGGGAAGGTATGGGGGAGTTCGACGCGTCCGCGTACGGGCGGGCGATCGCGGACATCTACGACGAGATGGTGGAGCACCTGCCCACCGGTCCTGCTGTCGAGCGCGTCTTCCGGCTGGCCGAGGGAGGGCCGGTCCTGGAGTTCGGGATCGGCACCGGCAGGCTGGCGCTCCCCCTCGCCGCCCGCGGCCTGGCCGTGGCGGGCGTCGACGGGTCGCCCGACATGGTGGCGATCCTGCGGGACAAGCCCGGCGGCGACCGCATCCCGGTGACCGTGGGCGACTTCTCGGAGGTGCGGGTCGAGGGGCGGTTCGCGCTCGTCCTGCTGGCCTTCAACACCGTCTTCGCGCTGCCCTCCCAGGACGCCCAGGTGCGGTGCTTCCACAACGCGGCGGCCCACCTGCGGCCCGGAGGACGCTTCGTGGTCGAGACGTGGGTGCCGGACCCCGCGGCCTTCCGCGACCGGACGTCACTGCGGCTGCTGTCGCTCGGCGAGGACGAGGTCGTCGTCGAGGCCGCCCGGCTGAGCCCGGCCGAGCAGTTCATGCACACCACGAAACTGCGGATGACCGCGGACGGCCTGCGGTTGCTGCCGGCCAACCACCGCTACGCCTGGCCGTGCGAGCTGGACCTCATGGCCCGCCTCGCCGGGATGGAGCGGGAGCACCGCTGGGCCGACTGGTCCGGCGCTCCGTTCACCGACGACAGCCGCGGCCACGTGTCCGTCTACCGCCTGCTGGAGAGCTGATGCAGTTGCCCGCGCCCCGAGGCCCGATCACCGACCGGCTCTTCGCGGAGCTGGCCCGGCCGCCTCACGTTTTCGGCCCGCCGCCCGTCGGCGCGTGCGACGCCGAGGACGACGCCCAGCTCGCGCTGTTCGTCTGTTACGAGCTGCACTACCAGGGCTTCGACGGCGTCGACGACCGCTGGGAGTGGAACCCGTCGGTGCTGGCCCTGCGGGAGCGCCTGGAGGCGTGGTTCGAGGGGTGGCTGGCCCGGCGCGTGCCCCGCCCGCCCGCTCCGCCGCCGCGGGAGGTGCCCCGGGCCCTGGCGGCGCTGGTGGCGGCCGACGACGGCCCCTCTCTGTCGGCGTACCTGCGCAGCAGAGGCGACGCCGCGCAGTTCCGCGAGTTCGTGATCCACCGGTCGATCTACCAGCTCAAGGAGGCCGACCCCCACACGTGGGGCATCCCACGCCTGCTCGGACGGCCCAAGGCCGCGCTGGTGGAGATCCAGTCCGACGAGTACGGCGGGGGCAGGCCGGAGCGCATGCACGCCGAACTGTTCCGCGCGACCATGCGGGGGCTCGGCCTCGACGACTCCTACGGCGCCTACCTGGGCGGCGTCCCCGGCGTGACGCTCGCGATCAGCAACGTCATGTCGCTGTTCGGGCTGCACCGCCACCACCGGGGCGCGCTCCTCGGGCACCTCGCGGCGTTCGAGATGACCTCGTCGCTCCCCAACCGCCGCTACAGCCAGGGCCTCCGGCGGCTGGGCGGCGACGCCGACGCGCGCCGCTACTACGACGAGCACGTGCAGGCCGACGCCGTGCACGAGCAGATCGCCGCGCACGACATGTGCGGCGCGTTCGCCGCCGAGCACCCCGGCCTGACCGGCGACATCCTGTACGGCGCCGCCTGCGCGCTGACCCTCGACCGGCTCTTCGCGGAGCATCTGCTGAACCGCTGGCGGGAGGGGCGCACGTCCCTGTGGCAGGCGGAGTGGCGGGCCGACGCCGAGGTGACGGTGCGATGACCACGTCCGGCGGCCGCCTGCCCGAAGCCGGCCGCGCGACGGCGGACATTGACTACGTGCTGCCGCTGCGCTGGCACGACGACGCCGGGCTGGCGGAGCTGACCGGCTACCTGCACAGCCTGTCCCGGCACGCCCGGATCGTGGTGGTCGACGGCTCGCCTCCGCCGCTGTTCGAACGGCACGCGCGCCTGTGGCGCGGCATCGCCGAGCACGTGCGGCCCGACGACGACCCGACGGTCGCGAACGGCAAGGTGGCCGGCGTGCTCACCGGCATGCGCCGCGCCCGGAGCGAGCACGTCGTCATCGCCGACGACGACGTGCGCTACGACGCGGACGCGCTCGCCCGGGTCCACGCCCTGCTCGACCACGCCGACCTCGTCCGCCCGCAGAACCACTTCCACCCGCTCCCCTGGCACGCCCGCTGGGACACCGCACGCACCCTGCTCAACCGCGGCCTCGGGGCGGACTATCCGGGCACCTTCGGCGTACGCCGCTCGACGTTCGAGAAGATGGGCGGCTACGACGGCGACGTGCTGTTCGAGAACCTCGAACTCATCCGCACGGTCCGCGCCCACGGCGGCCGGGAGGTCCGCCCGCTCGACCTGTACGTGCGGCGCCTGCCGCCCGGCACCCGCCGGTTCTGGTCACAGCGGGTCCGGCAGGCGTACGACGACCTGGCCCAGCCCGCGCGGATGGCGGTCTTCCTCGCCGTCCTCCCCTGTGTGGGCGCGGCTCTGTGGCGACGCCGGCCGGAGTTGCTCGCGGCGGGCGCGGCGGCGGCGGTCGGCCTGGCCGAGATCGGACGCCGCCGCGCCGGGGGCCGCCGGGTCTTCCCCGCCACCGCCGCCCTGTTCGCGCCGGTCTGGGTGCTCGAACGCGCCACCTGCAGTTGGGCCGCTCTGGCCGCCAGGTTCGCGCTCGGCGGTGTGCCGTACGCGGGGGCGGCGCCTGCGGGTCGCCGCGCACTCGACGCGGCGGCTCCGCCGCCTGGGCACTCGCGGCAGGGTAGGCGCGGGACTGTTCTCGGGTGAGGTACTGGACCGGCGGCCGGAGCGTCGGTCAGCCGGGCGGGTCGGGCTCGCTCGTCGCGCGGAAGCCGACCGCCTTATGGGAGCCGTCGCAGAACGGCTTGATCGAGGACCTGCCGCAGCGGCACAGCGCCACCGTGGTTCTGCCGGGGTCGATGCGCCGCCCGTCCTGCGTCACCAGCGTGAACGGCCCGCGGACCAGCAGCGGGCCGTCCTCGCAGGGCGTCACCGTGACCGCCGTCACCGCGGCCGGGTCCTCCGCCATGTGCTCCATGCGGTGCAGCCTGCCCGGGACGGTGACGGCATAACACGTGGTCAGTGGCGTACGGTCAGTCCCATCTCGCGCAGTGGGCGGAGGGGCTGAAGGCCCAGCACCCGGCCCGGCCCGCGGCCGGTTCGTCCGCCGCGAGCGCGGACCCGGCGTACGGCCCGCTGAACGCGCCGGGGACGCCCGACGGACTGGGCAGGCCCGACTTCACGCTCGGCGGGGCGAAGGCCCAGCGCGGCGTCGCCGTGCCGCCCGTCCGCCCGCCGCCCGGGAGCGCCTGGGAGTGCCCCGGCGTACGGCTCCGCCAGGGCGCCAGGCTCCAGCAGCCGGCCGTGCCGTCGTCCCCGCACCGAACATGCGTATGGGCGACCAGCGGCGGCAGCGGCAGGTATCCCGGGATCACGATCGGCGTGGCCGGCGGCTGCCCGCCCGCGGGAGGCGCCACCGCCGCCGTACGGGCGTTGAGCGACGGCACGGGGGTCACCCACGTCGTACTGCCCGGAGACGTCGGCACGGCCGTGGCGCCGGTCGTCGGCGTCACCGCCGGGAAGGCCGTCCGTGCCGGCGTCGCCGTACCGGCCGCCGTGGGGACGGCGGGCGGGGTGGCGGGCGGCGTTGCGGTGGGGAGCGCGGTCGAGGTGACGGCCGCGCTCGGCTTGGGCTGCGTTGCCTGCTGTGTCGCCTGCTGCGTCGGCTGCTGCTCCGGCTTGTGCGTCGGCCTGTCGCTCGACGTCGGCTTGGCCGTGGGCTTCGGCTTCGGAGTGGCCTTGGCCGTGGGGTTCGGCTTCGGGCTCGGCTTGGCGGTCGGCTTCTCCGTCGCTTTGTCCGTGGGCTTTCCTGTGGGCTTGGCTGTGGGCTTGGCTGTCGCTTTCTCCGTGGCCGTGGGGCTCGGGTTGCTGCTCGCCGTGGAGCCCGGAGTGGGCGAGACGCTCACCGAGACGGTCGCGTTCGGGCTGGCCTGCTGCGTCGCGGTCGCGGCGGGCGCGCTGCTCGCGGTGGGCGCGGTGGCGCCGCCCTGCGCCTGCGCCCCCCTTCGCCGTCGCGGTGGGCGCGCTGCCCGCGGTCGGCGCCGGCGCGCCCTGAGCGGTCTGGCCGGGAGTCGCGGTCGCGGCGCCGCCTGCCGTCGGCCCCGGAGTCGAGGCGGCGCCCTGCCCGCCGTTCGGCCCCGGCTTGCCCTGCCCGATCGGCGCGGACAGGGCCTTCGTCATGGGGCCGCTGCTCGCGGTGGGAGTGGGCCCCTGCGGAGCCGACGGCGAGGACACGGGCGGTGCCGCCGTACCGCCCGGCGTGTACGGCGACGGAGTGGCCGGGGGCGGCGGGGCGGAGCCCTCGGCGTGGCCGTTGCCGCCGGTGTGGCCTGAGGTGCCGGTCGACCGGTCGCCTCTGGTGCGGCCGGACTCGCGGCTGTGATCACGGGTGCCACGAGCCGTCCGGTCGCCCACGCGGTAGGCCGTCCGGTCCCGGGTGGAGGTGCCGCCAGAACCGGCGCCAAGGGTGGCACCGGACGACCCGGGAGACGATCCGGTGGACTCGTGTGACTTCCCGGACGGGCCTTCGGGACCGCCGGAGGAGGGACTGCCGGAGGAGGGACTGCCGGAGGAGGGACTGCCGGAGGAGGGACTGCCGGAGGAGGGACTGCCGGAGGAGGGACTGC
>NZ_MWJN01000077.1:0-42815 GCF_002027145.1 Microbispora sp. GKU 823
GAGTTGCGGGAGGGCGAGTATCACTTCGAGACGCTGGTGGCCGCCCAGCCCGCCGAGCTCGACCCGGTGCCCCTCGCCCCCGGCGACGTCGCCATCTGGCGGTTCACCACCGGCAGCACCGGCGCGCCCAAAGCCTGCCTGATCCCGGCGCGCGCCCCGCTGCTCAGCTTCGAGTGGTTCGCCCGAGGGGTGATGGACATGGGCCCCGACGATCTGGTGCTGCCGGTGCCGAAGCTCTTCTTCGGCTACGCGAACAACATGACCGCCCTGTTTCCGCTCAGGGCCGGCGCGGCCGGGATCGTGTTCCCCGAGCGCAGCACGGCGGATCGGATCTTCGAGCTGATCGCGCGGCACCGGCCCACGATCCTGGTCAACGTGCCGACGATGATGGCGGCCATGGTCGCCCACCCGGCGGCGGCCGAACAGGACCTCAGCTCGATCCGGGTGTGCATCTCCTCGGGCGAGGCCCTCCCGCTGGAGCTGCACCGCCGGTGGCTGGACACCTTCGGCGTCGAGTTGATCGACGGGATCGGCTCCTCGGAGATGTTCCACGGCTACGTCTGCAACCGTCCTGGCCGGGTGCGCATGGGCAGCCTCGGCGAGGCGGTGCCGGGCTACCGGGTCCGGGTGGTGGACCGCGACGGGAACGAGGTGCCGGACGGCGAGGTCGGCCGTCTGGAGATCACCGGGGAGACCGCGGCGCTCGGATACTGGCGCGAGCCGGACAAGAGCGCCGCCACGTTCGTCGCCGAGCACACCGTCAGGTCGAGCGACCTGTTCAGCCGGGACGCCGACGGCTACTTCCACTACAAGGGCCGCGCCGACGACATGCTCAGGATCGGCGGCAGGTGGGTGGCGCCGGCGGAGGTCGAGAACTGCCTGCTGGCGCACCCGCGGGTGGTCGAGTGCGCCGTCTCCGGCCACGAGGACGGCGGCCTCACCGTCCTGCGCGCCTTCGTGGTGATCGGCGGCGAGGCGACCGGCGGCGAGGTGACGGCCGAGGAGTTGCGGGAGTTCGTCAAGGAGCGGCTCGCGCCGTACAAGTGCCCGCGGGAGTTCCGCTTCGTGACCGCGCTGCCGCAGACCTCGAACGGCAAGCTCGACCGCACGACCCTGCGGAATCTGTCCTGACGGCGCGCCGCCCGGCCGGCGGCTTCCCGCCGCCGGCCGGGCGGTCGTGTGCCCGGATGGTGCCCCGGATGGCGTCCCGGCCCGCGCCGGGACGGACGCCGGTCAGCCGCGCGGCTCCGCCAGGGACGACGCCTGCGCCTCGTCGCCGGACACGCCCTGCTGCGCGCCCTGGTCGCGGCCGCCCCGCGCGAGTACGGCGAGGGCGAGGACGGCGAGCGCTACGAAGATCACGGCGCCGGCGGCGGCGACCGTGTCAGGCCCGCGTCGAAGGCCGATCGGGCGGCGGCGAGAAGCTCGGCGGCGGCCTGTCCGGGCAGCCGGCCGGCCTCGACCACGGCGGCGGCGATGCCCTCCCGCGCCGCGCCGGCGGAGCCCCCGGGCAGGCCGGGCAGGTCGTCGGGCAGCCGCAGCCGGTAGACGAAGGCGCCGAGGCTGCCCATGATGGCGACGCCGAGCGCGACGCCGAGCTCGCCGCTGGTCTCCATGATCCCCGCGGCGGACCCGGCCTTCTCCGGCGGGGCGGAGCCCATGATCAGGTTGCCGGACAGCGTCATCGGGAGGGCGAGCCCGCCGGAGGTGAGCACGAGCCCGCAGGCCAGCACGTACGGCTCGCCGGACGTGCCCACCTGGGTGATCACGAGGAGCCCCGCCGCGGAGAGCAGCAGGCCCGCGGCCATCACGTACACGATGGGGAAGCGGCGGGTGAGCATGGGTGCGACGATGGAGCCGGCGACCATCGCCAGGTTGAAGGGGAGCAGCCACAGCCCGGCGGTGAACGGCTGGAGCCCGGCCACCATCTGCAGGTGCATCGAGGACAGCAGGGTGATGCCCGCCATGACGATGCCGCTGATCAGCATGATCGACAGCGAGACGCCGAACCTGCGGTCGCGGAACAGGAGCAGGTCGAGGAGCGGTTCCGCGAGGCCGCGCTGCCGGCGCGCGAAGAGCACGCCGACCACCACGCCGGCCAGGACGGCGACGGCGGGGACCGCGCCCCAGCCGCTCCTGGCCAGCTCCTTGACTCCGTAGGTGAACAGCAGGATCGCGCCGAGCGAGAGCGCGACGCTGGTGAGGTCCAGCCGGCCCGTGCCCGGGCTGTGGTGCTCGGGCAGCAGCAGGGGGCCGGCGACGAGGACCACGACCATGACGGGGACGCCCAGCAGGAAGACCGAGCCCCACCAGAACGAGTGCAGCAGGAGTCCGCCGATGAGCGGCCCGATCGCCATGCCGCCCATGAAGCAGCCGAACCAGATGCCCATGGCCCGACCCATCTCGTGGGGGTCGCGGAACATGGTGCGCAGCAGGGCCAGGGCCGAGGGCAGCAGCGTGGCCGCCGAGACCCCGATCAGCGCCCGGGCCGCGATGAGCGTGCCGGGATTCTGGGCGAACGCCGCGAACAGCGAGGCCACCCCGAACACGGCGGCGCCGACGAGCAGCAGGCGCCTGCGGCCGACGCGGTCCCCGAGGCCGCCCATCGTCACGAGGAAGCCGGCGGTCATGAACGAGTAGATGTCCATGATCCACAATTGCTGGGAGGCGCTCGCCCCGAGATCGGCGGTCAGCTCCGGCAGCGCGAGATAGAGCACGCTGATGTCGAGTGACAGCAGCAGGGTGGCCAGGGCCAGGACGGCGAGCCCGATCCACTCTCTCCGTCCGGCCCGGCTGCCGGCGCTGCCTTCGGCGGTCGTGTCCATGGGAACGCCCTTCCGCTAGCGGTATTCCGGGAGTGTTTTTCCGCCGCAGCATAGTGCCGAATGCGCCGGGACGTTTCTCGCAGAATGCCGAAATGTGGAAGGGGAGGTTTCGCTCCTCCTTATCGACGGTAGTGTGTTGTCCCTTTCAGACCGACATTTCCTGATTTGTTTCTTCGGCTCGCGCAGGTGAAACGGGCAGGGGCGGCAGCTCGTCGAGTTCGATGCCGAACCAGGCGCGGTAGGCCTGGCGCAGTTCCTCCTCCCCGTCGAGCACCGTCCGCACCCGCCGCCCGTTCTCCCGCAGGGTGAGGGTGTCCCCGCTCAGCGTGACCCTGCCGCCGGGGGTGGGCAGGGTGCAGTAGAGGTGGGTCATGTGCGGGGAGTCGGGGGCGTTGTAGTGCCACCAGCACATGGGGTGGAAGTCCTCCGCCGCCCGGGGCCGCGTCTCAAACCGGTACTGCAGGACGTCGTCGCGGAACAGGTCGAGGTCGCCGTACGGCGCCTCGGCGAGCCGGAACACGCCCTGCGGGTCCTGCTGCGTCCCGCGGGAGCCGAACCGCAGCGGGTGCCGGGCCCCCCGGCCGTAGCCGACGTCCGCCAGCCACTGACCGGGGGAGTCCGCGGTCGTCACCAAGAGCAGCATGTGGCCGAACACCGGGCCGAGCACGCCGCCGTCGGACACCCGGCCGGCGAGCATGGTGACCTCGTACCCCAGGGCCCGCAGCAGCGCGGCGAAGGCGCCGTTGAGCTCGTAGCAGATGCCGCCCCGCCGCCTGTGCACGATCTTGTCGATCGCCCGCCGGCCGGTGGCGTGCGGGCGGCGCAGGTGGACGTCGACGGTCTCGAACGGCACCGTCATCACGTGCCGTTCGTGCAGCTCGCGCAGGGCGGCGGCGGTCGGCCGCGCGGGGCGCGCCGCGCCGATACGCTGCAGGTACGCCGCCACGGTCGCGTCGTCGAGCTCGGGCTCCGGGAAGTCGGTCATGCCATGGCCTCCTTCGGTCGGCTGCGGGTCAGTTGCGCGCGGGCAGGTCGGCGGGCACGGCGGGGGGCGCCGGGCGGCGGCGCGGCGAGGCGAAGCGCCGCATGAGAGGCTGTTCCACCAGCGTGAACAGCGCCCAGGACAGCGCGAGCACGACGCCGAACAGCAGGACGAGCACGCCTGCCGCGACCGGGGTGGACCAGCTCTTGCCGGGGCCGAGCCACAGGTGGCCGTAGGTCAGCACCATCTGCTGCCACAGGTAGAAGGCGAACGAGATCTCCCCGAGGCGGATCCAGAGCCGACCGGACAGCCCCGTACGCCGGCCCGCCACGTCGGCGGCGGCGCCCGCGGCGACGAGGAGGCCGAGCGGCACCACCATGACGGCCGTCAGCGTGTAGGTCGTCGGGAACAGCGGCGCGACGGCGTACGCCGCGACCGCGAGAACGGCCGCGCCGCCGAGGCCGAGCGGAAGCCGCCGGCCGGTCATGACGATGCGGGCCAGGATGATCCCGAACACGAAGTCCAGCATCCGCACGGGCGGGAACTGGTAGATGATCCAGAAGTCGTACGCCGGGATCTCGACCATGGGCAGCACCGGTTGGCGGGGCAGCAGGCTCGACGCGACCGGGACCAGGAAGATCGCCACGGCCACCCCGGCGGCCCACGCCCACAGCCGCTCCGGCCTTATCCGGCTCAGCGGCCGCATCAGCAGCGGGAAGGCGAGGTAGAACAGCAGCTCGCACGACAGCGACCAGGTGACGCCGTTGAGGCTGCCGCGGATCTCGAGCTGCGGGAACCACGACTGCACCAGGAGCAGGTTGTACAGCGCGTGCCAGTGGTCGACCGCGACCTTCGACACCAGGGTCAGCAGGACGAACGCGACGACCATGGTGACCAGGTGGTTGGGGTAGATCTTGACGAGCCTGCGCCGCCAGAAGCGCCGCGCCGGCTGCCCGGGCCGGTACGACCAGGCGAGCACGAAGCCGCTGAGCACGAAGAAGAATCCGACCCCGGCCCAGCCGCCCTGGGTGAAGACGGCGCTGAACGTCTTCTGGGCCCCGGGCTCCGCGAAGAGCTGCTGCACGGTGGCATGGAAGAGGAAGACCAGCGCCGCGGCGATGAAGCGCATCCCCGTGAGCGTGGGCAGCCGGGAGGGCGGGGGCGCGGGCGCGGCGGGAGGACTGTTCGCGGGCTGAGCTGAGGATGTCATCGACAGGCTCCTTTACGTCATCGCGTCATCCCTGTAAGAATTCATCGAAAGCGGTGATGCCGCGCCCGTAATCGGCGACGGGCCGGATACGCATGCGTCATCCGCCGGATCGATGCCCGTACCGTGCCACCTTCCGGCGGGCGCGGCTTCTTTTCTCTTGCTGATTTTCCTCCGGCCGCCATATATCCGACGGCAATACAGGAGATGCGTCGCGTTCCGGCCGCGGGTGACCATACGACAAGTGATCGACACCATTCGTCAAACGTGTCGATAAACAACCCGGAAAAGCCAAGGCCGGAGGCCAGCCAAATGACGAGTAACAACTCCGCGGAGACCGGGGCCGGCGGGATCACGATCGAGGTGCCGACGTCCGACGACTGGGACGGCATCTACCGGATGTTCTCCGCGGCCATCAACATCGACGGGGACCCCATGTCCTCGGCGGCGGAGCGTGAGCTGTTCGAACCCGACCGCTCGCTCGTCGCCCGCCGCGACGGTGAGATCGTCGGCACACTGGGCTGCACCACCCGGAACATCGCGGTGCCAGGCGGTGTCGTCCCCGCCGCCCACGGCTGCCGCGGCGCGGTCTCGCCCACGGCCCGGCGGCAGGGCGTGCTGACCCGGATGATGCGCAGGCACTTCGAGGACGCCCGGGCCCTGGGCGAGCCGATCGCCCTGTGCTGGGCGAGCGAGGGGCGCATCTACCACCGCTACGGCTACGGCCTGGCCATCCGCAGGCTCGGGCTGAACATCGAGACCCGCGAGGTCGCCATCCCCCGCGGCGCCGCCAGGGGCAGACTGGTCGAGGCTTCCCCCGCGGACGTCAGGGACGACCTGGTGAAGCTGTACGACCAGGTCCAGGCCCAGCGTCCCGGGTGGTCGGAGCGCTCCGCCAAGCACTGGGACTACCTGCTGGCCGAACTGCCCGCCTTCCGCGCCGGGGCCACCGCATTGCGGGCCATCGTGCACGAGGGCGACCACGGCTTCGACGGCTACGCGCTGTGGCGGGCGACCGGCGCGTGGACCGAGTCCGGGCCGTGCGGCGAGGTGCGCGTCGTGGAGGTCGTGGCGACGACGCCGCAGGCATACACCGACCTGTGGACCTTCCTGCTCACCGTCGACCTCACCCGGTCGGCGCAGGTGTGGTCGTGCTCGGTGGACGAGCCGCTGTTCTACTGGGTCGGCGAGCCCCGCCGGATGTCCGCCCGGATGAACGACGGCATGTTCATCCGGATCGTGGACCTGCCCGCCGCGCTCGCGGCCCGCCGTTACGCGGCACCCGTCGACGTCGTGATCGAGGTCGAGGACGCGTTCATGCCGGTCAACGCCGGCCGCTGGCGCCTGACCGGATCGCCCGACTCGGCGTCCTGCGTCGCCACCACCGACGAACCCGACCTCGTCTGCGACATCCGGGCACTGGGCGCGGCCTACCTCGGCGGCGCGTCGCTGACGTCCCTCGCGGGAGCGGAGCTGGTCCGGGAGACGCGGCCCGGCGCCCTGGCGGCCGCGGACGTCGCCTTCCGGTGGCCGCAGGCTCCCTCCGCGTTCGAAATCTTCTGACCTCGTCCCAGCGCCACGGCCTCCGCCGTACCGGATCGGGGCGGAGGCCTTTCTCACAGCGGGGAACCGGAACCTGGAGGAAGAATTGACCGAGGCGAGTATCGCAGTGCGCGGTGCCTACACCAGCGTTCCCTCGCGCATCGCGTGGTGGGCGCAGGTGCAGCCGCAGCGGCCGGCCATCGTGCACGCCGGCACCGTCGTCACCTATGCCGAGCTCTACGACCGCGCTCGTCGCCTCGCGGCGGTCCTGCGCACCCGGGGGGTCACGCCCGGCACGTTCGTGGCCCTGGCCCTGGAACGCTCGCCCGACCTTGTCGTGGCCGCCCTGGGCGTGCTGCTCGCCGGCGGGGCCTACGTCGGGACCGACGTGGACGAGCCGGAGCCCCGGCTGAACGCCATCCTCGCCGACTCCGGCGCGTCCCTGGTGCTGACGCGGGCGGCCAGGGCGGACCGCTTCGCCGGCGGCCCGGTGCCCGCGCTCCCGGTGGAGGAGGCCCTCGCGGAGGAGGCGGTCGCCGACGAGGTCGCCGAGGCGCTGCCCTCCGACGCGTTCTACGTCGTCTACACCTCCGGTTCCACGGGCAGGCCGAAGGGCGTGGTGGTCGCGCACGAGGGCGTCTCCAACCTGGTCGCCTGGTACCACCAGGCGTTCGAGGTGCGCCCCAGCGACCGGATGACGCAGCTCGCCCGGCCCTCCTTCGACGCCTGGGCGCTGGAGGTGTGGCCGTGCCTGAGCGGCGGCGCCACGCTCTGCCTCGTCGAGACCAGGCTGCCGGAGTCGCCCCTGGACTTCGTCCGCTGGCTGGCCGCCGAGCAGATCACCGTCTGCTTCCTCACCACCGCGCTCGCCGTCGAGATGCTGGACCAGCCGTGGGCGAGCCACGGCGCCGCACTGCGGGTGATGCTCACGGGCGGCGAGAAGCTGCACCGTCACCCCCCGAGGGGGCTGCCGTTCCGGCTCTACAACCTCTACGGGCCGACCGAGACGACCGTCGTGGCCACCTGGACCGAGGTGCCGCCCCGCGCGTCCGGCGACGACCAGGCCCCGCCGATCGGCCGTCCGCTGCCGGGGCTGCACGCGTACGTCCTGGACGCCGAGCGCCGTCCCGTGCCGCCGGGCACGGTCGGCGAACTGTATGTCGGCGGGGTCGGCGTGGCGCGGGGCTACCTGAACCGCCCCGAGCTCACGGCCGAGCGCTTCCTGCCCGACCCGTTCGTCCCCGAGGCCGACGCGCGCATGTACGCCACCGGCGACCTGGTGCGCGAGCTGCCCGACGGCGCGCTCGACTTCGTCGGCCGCGCCGACGACCAGGTGAAGCTGCGCGGCTTCCGCATCGAGCTGGGCGAGGTCGAGACGGCGCTGAACCGGCTCGCGGGGGTGCGCGAGGCCGTCGTCGTCCTGCACGAGCGGGGCGACCGGCTCGTCGGGTACGTCGTGCCCGAGGATCCGGGCAACCCGCCGGAAGCCGGGGAGCTGCGCCGCGAGCTGGGCCTGCAGGTGCCGGACTACATGGTGCCGCACACCGTGACGCTGCTGGAGGCGCTGCCGCTGACGCCGCACGGCAAGGCGGACCGCAAGGCGCTGGCCGGGCGCCCGCTGCCGGTCGGCCGGGGCACCGACGGCGACCAGCAGTTCCGGACCGACACCGAGCGGGTGCTCGCCGAGCTGTGGTGCGAGGTGCTGGAGGTCAGCTCGGTGGGCCGCGAGGACAGCTTCTTCGAGCTGGGCGGCGACTCGCTGCACGCCATGCGCCTGGCCAACCGGGCCAGGGAACGCGGGATCCGCCTGGGCGCCGACGACCTGTTCGAGTTCGATGTGCTGCACGAGCTGGCCGCGTCGATGAACGCGGCGGCGGACGGGTGAGGGGGCGGCGGCGATGAAAGTGGTGCTGCTGGAGCTGTCGGCCTACCCCAACACCCTGCCGCTGGCCTCGGGCTACCTGCAGGCGTACGCGCAGCAGGACGAGCGCGTGGCGGAGAACTGGGACTTCACGATCCACGCGGTCGCGGCGAACACCCCGACGCGGGAGATCGTGGCCGCGCTCGCCGGCATGGAAGCCGACGCGTACGGGCTGAGCTGCTACCTGTGGAACATGCGCCGGATGAAGGAGGTGCTCGACGAGCTGGTCCGCCTCCGCCCCGGCGCCCACTTCATCCTCGGCGGGCCGCAGGTGATGAACCATGCCACCGAGTACGTGCCCCGCGAGTGGGAGCACGTGCTGGTGTGCAACAGCGAGGGCGAGCAGCCGTTCACCGCGTTCCTGCGGGAGCTGAGCGACCACGGCGGCGACGGGCCGGACTTCCGCCGCGTCCCCGGCGTGAGCTTCTGGTCCGCGGGCGAGCTGGTGACGACGGACAAGCCGCCCCGCATCAAGGACCTGGACGAGATCCCCTCGCCGTTCGCCGCCGGGATCTTCGACGGCGGCGAGTACACCTTCGCCGTCGTCGAGACCAACCGGGGCTGCCCCTTCCGCTGCTCGTACTGCTACTGGGGTGCGGCGACCAACGACAAGGTGCACCGCTGGGAGCTGGACCGGGTCAAGGCGGACCTGACCTGGATCAGCGAGCACGGCATCGAGAGCATCTTCCTCGCCGACGCCAACTGGGGCGCGCTGCCCCGGGACGTGGAGCTGACCCGGCACATCGTCGAGTGCAAGGAGCGCAACGGCTACCCGCTGATGGTCGCCATCCAGGCGGCGAAGAACCGGCCGGACCGGGTCACCGAGATCACCGAGATCCTGGTCGAGGGCGGCATGCTGACCAGCCAGCCGGTGTCGCTGCAGACGACCAGCCCTCAGGCGCTCGAGATGGTCCAGCGGTCCAACATCAAGGAGTCCACCTATGTGGAGCTCCAGCTCAAGCTGAAGGACAAGCAGATCAGCTCCTACACCGAGCTCATCTGGCCGCTGCCCGGCGAGACGCTGCAGTCGTTCCGGGAGGGCATCGGCAAGCTGTGCGCCACCGGCGCCGACGCGATCGTCGCCTACCCGCAGCTGCTCCTGCGCAACACCCCGATGTACGAGCGGCGCGAGGAGCTGGGCGTGGTCACCGTCCGGGTGGACGACCCGGTGGCCGAGGCGGACGTCGTGGTGGGCACCAACTGGGTCACCCGGGAGGAGTTCCAGGAGGGCGTCTGGTTCTACTACGCGGTGATCAGCCTCTACAACGCGCGCTCCGCCTTCTACGTCGCGCGTGAGCTGCACCGGTCCGGGGCCTGCTCCTACACCGAGTTCCTGACCAGGGCCGCGGATTACTACAAGCGTCGCACCGACACCGAGATCTGCCGCTTCTTCGCGGATTCGGTCGCCACCCTCGGCAACTACGACATCAACAACATCGGCAAGGTGCTGCACTACGTGTTGCACTCGCATCGGGGCGAGATGGACCGGCTGCTGGAGGGGTTCCTCGACGAGCAGGGCTGGCTGGCCGACCCCCGGGTGCGGCTGGCCTTCGAGCTCGACCTGCTGGCCCGCCCGTACGTCTACCGCGAGGCGGTGGCCGAGCCCGTCGTGGAGCTGCGGCACCTGCGCCTGCTGTCGCGCGAGCGCTTCCGCCTCACGGCGGAGCTGCCCGCGGAGGCGGCCGAGCTGCTCGCGTCGTACGAGAACGTCGCCGGCCTGGACGGCGCGGGGGCCGGCATCGGGCCGGTACGCATGCGGATCGACCACCTGGGCCGGCGCAAGATGCCCTATCCCAAGCAGCGCAGCATCGACCACAACGCCGCCTACTGCCAGGCGATGATGAACCGGCTGAAGGACATCCTTCCGTCGTGGACGCCGGTGGTGCCCGACGCGGTCGCCGGAGTCCCCTGATGCGGCGCGAGGTGTTCACCGCCGAGCACGACGCCTTCCGCGACCTCGTCCGGACGTTCGTGAGCAAGGAGATCCTCCCCTCGTACGCCCGATGGGAGGAGCAGGGAAGCGTCGACCGGTCGGTGTGGCGCAGGGCCGGGGAGCACGGCCTGCTCGGCATGGACGTCGACGCCGAGTACGGCGGCGGCGGCGACCCGGACTACCGCCACCACGTCATCGTGGCGGAGGAGCTGGCCCGCGCCGGGGTGTACGCCCCGGCGCTGTCGCTGCACAACGAGATCGGGGGCCTCTACCTGCGCACCCTCGCCACCGAGGAGCAGCGGCGGCGCTGGCTGCCCGGGTTCTGCTCGGGGGAGCTGGTGACGGCCATCGCGATCACCGAGCCCGACGCGGGCAGCGACGTGCAGCGCATGCGCACCAGGGCGGAGCGCCGCGGCGACCGGTATGTGCTCAACGGCCAGAAGACCTTCATCTCCAACGGGGCGACCGCCGATCTCGTCCTGGTGGTGGCCAGGACCCCGGGCGGGCGGGGCGCGCCGGGCGCCAGCGTGCTCGTCGTGGAGCCCGGCATGGCCGGTTTCTCCCGCGGCCGCAAGCTTGACAAGATCGGCATGCGGGCGATGGACACGGTCGAGCTGTTCTTCGACGACGTGGAGGTCCCCGCCGAGAACCTGCTCGGCCGTGAGGGCAGGGCGTTCGCGTACATGATGCGCACGCTCCGCCAGGAGCGAATGATGATCGCGGTGGGGGCGCTGGCCGCCGCGGAGCGGATCTTCGAGGAGACGCTGGACTACTGCCGCCGGCGCGAGGTGTTCGGCCGGCCCGTCGGGCGTCACCAGTACAACCGCTTCGTGCTGGCGGAGCTGGCCACCGCGCTGGCCGTCGCCCGCGCCTTCACCGATCGGTGCGTTGCCGGGCATGCCGCCGGCGAACTGGGCGCCGAGGAGGCGGCGATGGCCAAGTGGTGGAACACCGAGCTGTGCCAGAAGGTGGTGGACCGCTGCCTCCAGATGCACGGGGGCTACGGGGTGATCAGGGAGTTCCCGGTGGCCAGGGCGTTCGTCGACACCCGGGTGCAGACCATCTACGGCGGCACCACCGAGGTCATGAAGGAGATGATCGGCCACTCGCTGATCTGAGCAGCCGAAGGCGGCGATGGTGAACCGTTCCTCGTGGTATCTGGCATTCGAACCCCGGCCGCGGGCGCGGGCGCGCCTGTACTGCCTGCCCTGCGCGGGCGGCGGCGCGTCCATGTTCCGCCTGTGGCCCAGGCACCTGCCGCCCTGGGTGGAGGTGCGGGCGGTGACCCTGCCCGGCCGCCAGGCCCGTCGCCGCAGCCGGCGTTCACCGACTGCGACGAGGCCGCCCGGTGGCTGGCGGAATCGCTGGCCGAGACCCTGGCCGAGGAGGCCGCGCAGACGCCGGGCGGGCCGCTGCCGTACGCCCTGTTCGGGCACAGCATGGGCGGGATGCTCGGCTACCGCCTGACCCGGCTGCTTCTGGCGGAGGGCGGGGCGCCGCCGCCCGCCCTGCTCGCCGTCGCCTCCTGGCCGGTCCGCGGCGCGACGGCGGCGGGTCTGCCCGACCCGGACGACTCCGACGACGGCTTCCTCGCCGCGCTCGGGGCTCTCGGCGGGCTGCCGCCCGAGGTGGCGGACGACCCGGCGATGCTGGCGCTGACCCTCCCCGTCGCCCGGGCCGACTTCACCCTGTGCCGGTCGTACGCGTACCGGGACGAGCCGCCCCTGCCGGTGCCCGTCGCCGTCTTCGGCGGCACGGAGGACCTGGTGGCGCCGCCCGTGAGCCTGGAGGAGTGGCGCGACCACACCGAGGACTTCCTCGGCACCCGGCTGTACGAGGGCGGCCACTTCTTCCTGCGCGAGCATCTGGCGCCGCTGGCCGCGTCCCTGACGGCCGCCCTGACCGGAGTCCTCGGCCGCGGCGTCCCCGCGGGCTCCGCACGGTGGGAGATGCCGTGGACGGCGTCGCGGTCGCAGGCTTGTGTGGCCGATTGACCGTATTGACCGTGACGACCGAGCGGTGCCCGTACGGCCACCGCTCCTGGAGGTGCGACCGTGACCGATGCGATGGAAGGCCTGGCGGGCCTGACGGCCGCCGACCTCTTCGGCGGGGCCCGCGCCGGCCGCCTGCCGGCGACCGTCATCACCCCCGAGGACCCGCGTTATGAGAGCATGCTGCGGGGCATGAACCACCGCTTCGTCGCACGGCCCGACTACGTACGGGTGACGAGCACGACCGAGCAGGTCGTGGCGGCGGTGGGCGAGGCCGTCGCGGCGGGCAAGCGCGTCACGGTACGCAGCGGCGGGCACTGCTTCGAGGACTTCACCGCCTCGCCGGACGTCGAGGTCCTGCTGGACATGTCCGAGATGACCGACGTCTACTTCGACGAGGAGCGGCGCGCGTTCGCGATCGAGCCGGGCGCCACGCTGGGTCACGTCTACCGGGCGCTCTTCAAGGGCTGGGGGGTCACCATCCCGGCCGGGGAGTGCACCGAGGTCGGCGTCGGCGGTCACCTCGCCGGCGGCGGGTACGGACCGCTGTCGCGCAGGTACGGCTCCATCGTCGACTACCTCCACGCCGTCGAGGTCGTGGTCGTCGATGAGGACGGCACCGCGCGGGCCGTGGTCGCGACCGGCGATCCCGGCGACCCGAACCGGGACCTGTGGTGGGCGCACACCGGCGGCGGGGGCGGCAACTTCGGCGTGGTCACCCGCTACTGGCTGCGCACGCCGGGCGTCACGTCGGACGACCCCGCGCTGCTGCTGCCCCGGGCGCCCGGCCGCTGGCGGGTCGGCTTCATGATGTGGACCTGGGACGGGATGACCGAGGAGGCGTTCGCGAAGATCCTGCGCAACTTCGGCACCTGGTACGAGCGCAACAGCGCCCCCGGCTCCGCGGAGGCGAACCTGTTCGGGTTCTTCGAGGGACTGGGCCGCACCGGGCACGTGATGGTGGGCGCGTCGGTGGACGACGACGTGCCGGGCGCCGAGGAACTGGTGACCGGCTACCTCGACGCCATCGCCGAGGGGGTGGGCCTGGAGCCTGCGCACCGCGGCCAGCAGGTGCAGCCGTGGCTGTACTCCGCCTCCTATCCGGGCCACGGCGACCCCGGCAACGAGCACACCCGGCGTCTCAAGATCAAGGCCGGCTATCTGCGCAAGGGGTACACCGACCGGCAGATCTCGGTCATCTACCGCTACCTCAGCACCCAGGACTACGTGCCCGCCGTCATCGTGGTCGGGTACGGCGGCCAGGTGAACACCGTCGCGCCGCACGAGACGGCCGTCGCCCAGCGCGACTCCATCCTCAAGGCCGTCTACCTGTCGGTGTGGGGCAACGAGGCCGAGGACGAGGCGCAGATCGCCCGCCTCCGCGAGTTCTACCGCGAGGTCTACGCCGACACCGGCGGCGTGCCGGTGCCCGGAGAGGTCAGCGACGGCTCCTACATCAACTACCCGGACGCCGACCTGGCCGACCCCGAGTGGAACACCTCCGGCGTGCCCTGGCACACCCTGTACTACAAGGACAACTATCCCCGGCTGCAGGCCGTCAAGAAGCGCTACGACCCGCTGAACGTCTTCCGCCACGCCCTGTCGGTGCGACCGGCCGACTGAGCCGTACGGAACCGGCCCCGAAGACCCGCCCCGGCGGGAAAGCGCGACCGGCGTTTTTCCCCTTCCGCGCCTGATTCCCGCTTTCCGCGTGGGCGTTTTTCGGCAATCGAGAAGATGCGGGGGGTCGGGGCCGGGATCAAGCTGGGTGAAGTCGTTCATACCAGAAGGAAGGGCCATGGCAACAGATATCGCCAGCGGATCCAGTGCGGACGCGCGGGGTTCCGCGCCCGCGCCTTCCCGAGTCAAGCGCCAATACTTCGCCGAGCTCCAGGGAATTCGCGCGCTCGCCGTGCTCGCGGTCATCACCATTCACAGCGCTTTCACCGCGGGCCAGATCGGTTTCATGGGCAAGCCCGGCAACGGCTTTTTCGCCATCATCCTGGAGAGGGTCACCCGGGAGTCCCTGCCGATCCTCTTCGCGCTGTCCGGGTTCCTGCTCTACCGCCCGTTCGTCCTGGCGTCCATGGCGGGGGCCCCCAAGCCCGACCTGAAGTCGTACGCCTGGCGGCGCGTGCTGCGCATCGGCCCCGCCTACTGGCTGCTGGCCGTCGTCATGCTGCTGACCCTCGGCCGCGAGCAGGTCACCGGCGTGTGGTACGTCGTGCGGGTGCTGGTCATGCAGCACGTCTACCAGGCCGGCGCGATCCCGACCGGCATGGAGTCGACGTGGAGCATGGCCACGGAGACCTTGTTCTACGCGCTCCTGCCGATCTTCGCCTGGCTGTTCGCCCGCTTCGCGCGCGGCGCGTCCGGCCCGGCCGGGCAGGCCCGCCGCCTCCTCGTGGGGGTCGCCCTCATCGCGCTCGTCGCGTACGCCTTCAGCGCCTACAGCCACCTGCCGTCCCTCGGTCCCTGGCCGGTCCAGGGCAACTGGCCCATCGGCTGGTTCGGCTACCTGGCGGTCGGCATGGCGCTGGCGGTGCTGTCCGCCGCGGCGGAGACGTCGCCGGACGGGATGCTCGCGCCGTACCGCCTGATCGCCAGGCACCAGGGGGCCACCTGGGCCGTGGCGGCGGTCGTGATCCTGCTGTTCTGCTTCTCGCCGGTGGGCGGCCAGGGCACCTCCGACTACCCGACCCTGGCGCAGGTGATGTTCGACCAGCCGATCGACCTGCTGATCGTCTTCCTGCTCCTGGCCCCGCTGACCGTGCCGGGGGAGCGCTCGAAGTTCATCGCGGCCACGATGACCTGGCGGCCCCTGCAGTTCATCGGGAAGGTCTCGTACGGCATGTTCCTCTGGCACATCCCGATGATCTACTTCTACAACGGCAGCATGGTCGGCGGGTCGAACTTCCCGCGCACGCTGCTGGTCGTCGTCGCGGGCAGCTTCCTGGCCGCGGTGGTGAGCTACTACCTCGTGGAGCGGCCGGCGCTGAACCTGCGCAACCGGTTCGGCAAGGCCTCGCGCGAGCCGAGCACGCCGGTTCTGGTGCGCTGAGCGCGCCGTTCGAGCGGGCCTTCGACGCCTGAATGACGGCCCGGGCCCGGCGGATTCCGCGCCGGGTCCGGCCGTACGCGCACAGATGGGATGAGTTCTCCGAGCACGAGTACGAACAGGGAGGCGAAGGGTGAAGATCGGACTGGAGATCGGGGAGTTCGCCTGGGAGGGCGGTCCGGCCGCGATGGGGCGGATCCTCGCGGACGTGGCGAGCACCGCGGACGAGGCGGGCGTCGCGCTGATCGGGGTCGGCGACCACCTGTGGCAGGGCCCGCACGCGGGCGGCCCGGAGCAGCCGGAGCTGGAGTGTTTCACCACGCTCGCGTTCCTCGCCGCGCACACCCGGCGGTGCCGGCTCGGGCCGGTGGTCGCCGGGGTCCACTTCCGGCAGCCGGGCCTGCTCGCCAAGACCGTGACGAGCCTGGACGTGCTGTCCGGGGGACGGGCCATGCTGGGCATCGGCGTGGGCTGGTACGAGGACGAGGCCCGCGGCATGGGTGTGCCCTTCCCGCCGCTCGCCGAGCGGTTCGGCATGCTGGAGGAGACTGTCCAGGTGTGCCTGCGCATGTGGGAGGGCGAGCGGGGTGACGAGCGGCCGTTCGACGGCGCGCACTACCGGCTGGAGCGGCCGCTCAACGCGCCGCAGAGCCTGTCCCGGCCGCACCCGCCGATCATGATCGGCGGCGGCGGCGAGAAGCGCACGCTGCGCCTGGTGGCCCGGTACGCGGACGCCTGCAACCTCTATCCCGGGCCGGACCTGCCCGCCAAGCTCGACGTGCTGCGCGGCCACTGCGAGGCGGAGGGACGGGACTACGACGCCATCGAGAAGACCTGCATCCTCCCCCTCACCCTGGGCCCGGACGGCTCGGGAACCGACGAACTGCTCGGCGCGCTGCGCGGCATCGCCGCCGCGGGCGTGGACACCGTGATCGGCATCCTGTCCGGTCCCGACCCCCGCCGGCAGGTGGACGTCGTGGCCGGGAAGGTCATCCCCGAGGTGGCCGGCCTGTGACGGTCCCCTGAGCCCCTCGCGACGAAGGGCGCACGACGACGAGGTGCCCGTGAGCCGTCCGGCTCACGGGCACCTGGCGTGTTACGGGATCAGCGCGCCTCGGCGCCGACGGGAACCGGGGCCTCCACCACGGGCGCGGGCTCGAGGATGACCGGCAGGCTGCGGTGCCCGTTCATGATGAACGTGGGCAGGGGCACCAGCTCCTCCACCGGGACCGCGAGCTTCATGTCGGGGAAGCGGGCGAACAGCGTCGACAGGCTGATCGTGCCGATGAGCCGGGCGACACCCGCCCCCAGGCAGTAGTGCGGGCCGTGGCCGAAGGAGATGTGCTCCTTGTCCTCCCGGGTGATGTCGAACCGGCATGCTCCCTCGCCGTGCAGGGCCGGGTCGCGGCCGAGGGCGGCGTAGTTGACCAGGATGGGGTCGCCCTGGGGGATGGTCACGCCGTCGATCTCGATGTCCTCCACGGCGTAGCGCAGGGGGAGCTGCGCGAGGGGGGACTGCACGCGGAGCGTCTCCTCGATCACCTGCTCCCACGTGGCCCGGCCCGAGGTGACGAGCTCGCGCTGCTCGGGGTGGGTGAGCAGCAGCGTGATCGCGTTGTCGATGAAGTTGATCGTCGTCTCGGAGCCCGCGCCGAGGATCGCGAAGATCGTGTCGGTGAGCTCGGACTCGCTGAGGCGGGAGCCGTCCTCGTCCTGGGCCGCGATCAGATCGCTGGTGATGTCGTCCCCGGGGTTCTCGCGCTTGGACGCGATCAGGTCCACCATCGCGCCGCGCCAGCCCTGGAGGATGCCCTGGGCGACCTCGGGGGTGACCGTCGTGTCGACCATCATGTCGATGACCTTGGCGGTCTCCTGGCGGGCCGCCTCCGGCATGCCGATGAGGTCGGCGACGAGGCGGGCGGGCAGGGGGTTGGCGAACCGGGTCTTGAGATCCGCCGCCTCACCCGCCGGGGTGGTGGCGAGCCCCTCGATGAGCTCGTCGACGAGCTCGACCACGCGCGGGCGGAGCGCCTCGACGCGCCGGGGGGTGAAGGCCTTGCCGACCAGCCGGCGCAGGCGCAGGTGGTCCTTGCCCGCGGCGGTCGCGATGTTGTCCATGGCGACCCAGCTGATCATCTCCCAGTCGGGCCGGATCTCGCCGTTGCGGAAGGCCGGCCAGTGTTTGCGCGCGCTCTTGGTGACCCGGGGGTCGGTGAGCAGCCGCTTGGCGACGTCGTACCTGTTGACCGACCACGCGGTGACGCGGCCGGGAAGTTCCACCAGGGTGGCGGGGCCGAGCGCGCGAAGCCGGTCGGCCTCCGCGTGGATGTCTCGGCCGGTCGGATCGAGGGCGATGGGACAGCGGTTCTCCATCGATTTCTCCCGCATCGTAGAACTGGTCGGACTGCCGGGAACGAAAGACGGTCTGCGACGCGATTCCATGGCAGATAAGCGGCCGCAGGGTCATCCAATATTCGGAATATACGGCGTGGCAGGCCTTGGACAAAGAAGAGAAAAGCGCTCCCGGTCAATTCGGCAATCTGGGAGACGGCCGCCCTCGGAACGTTCGGGGAAAGGTGTGCCAGGCGCTGGGCGGCATTCTCGGAGATGCGGGGACGGCGCCGCCGACGTGACCATGTGCTGGTGAGGATCGCGTATATCCCGGAGGGCGCCGGATCAACAGCCGGCACCGGTGCGCCGCCGGCGGTATTCGCGGGGAATTCATTTCCCGCGCGTTCTCCCGATCCACGACGTCGAGCCGCCCGGGACGCGCCCCGCACGAGGCCCCGGGAGACAGGGGAACCGGAGTGACCAAAGCGTTTCCGGAACCCGCGCGGCCGGGCACGAGGCGGGCAGTGACCTCCTGCGCCCAGGACGAGCTGTGGTTCCGGCAGACACTCGTGCCCGACTCGCCCGCACACACGCTGTGCCGGGCCTACCACGTCCGCGGCGACCTCGACGTCGCCGCGCTGCGCTCGGCCTGGCGGGCGGTCGTACGCCGGCACGACATCCTGCGGACGACCCTCGTCATGGTCGACGGCCTGCCGGTGCAGTCGATCGCCCCGGACGGCGCGGCGCCCGAGGCCTTCTCGGACCTCGGGGCGATCGCCCTCCTCGACGCCGCGCCGCACGCCGCCGAGGCCGCCGTCGCGGGCCTGGGCGCCGAGCTGGCCGGCCGCCCGATGGACCTCGCCGCGGGCCCGCTCGCCCGCCTCGCCGTGGCCCGCCTGGCCCCCGGGGAGCACGCCGTGCTGCTGCTCGCGCACGAGGCCGTCGCCGACGACCGGTCGATGGCGATCCTGGCGAACGAGCTGTCGGCGGCCTACGCCGCCGAGGCGGGCGGGCGGCCCGCGCACGAGGTGCTGCCGCCGGCGTCCGCGCAGTACGCCGACTACGCGCGCTGGCAGCACGACCGGCGGACCACCCCGGAGTTTCGCCGCCTGCTGGACTGGTGGACCGCCAGGCTGCGCCCGCTGCCGCCGCGGCTGAGCCTGCGGCCGACCGGGCCCGGCCGGCGGCCCGTGCTGGCGCGGCGGGATCGAGCCGTTCACCTGGACCGGAGAGGCGCCGGCGCTCGCCGCGCTGGCGGAGGCGGAGGGCACCACGCCCGACATCGTCGTGCTGGCCGCCTTCCTGTGCCTGCTGCACCGGCTCGGCGGGGAGCGGACGGTGGCGGTCGGCCTGCCCGTCTCCGCGCGCCCCCGGCAGTTCGCCGGTCTCGTCGGCCCGTTCCGCAACGACCTGGTGCTGTGCGCCGACCTGTCCGGCCGTCCGGGCTTCCGCGAGGTGCTCCGCCGGACGGCGCGGGCCGAGCGCGAGGCGTCCGCCCACGCTGAGCTGCCCTTCGACCAGCTCGCCCGGGCGCTGGAGATCGACCACGACCCGCGTACGACGCCGCTGTGCGACGTGATGTTCGTGCGCGGGGACGCGCCGGGGCGGCCGCTCGCGCTGCCGGGCCTCGCGGTCCGTGAGGTGCGGGTGCACAACGGCGCCGCCACGGCCGACCTCACGCTCACGGTCGGCACGGCCGCTCCCGCGGTCACGGGTTCCCTCGGCTACCGGGCGGACCTGTTCGAGCCGGCCTCCGTGCGGCTGCTGCTCGGCCAGCTGAGGACCCTGCTGGCCGCCGCGCTGCGCGACCCCGGCCTGCCCGTGGACGAGCTTCCCCTGGAGGACCCCGCCCGGATCCGCGCCGCGGTGCGGGCGGCGGACCTGACGGCGGACGCGTCCCACGTACGCGCGCCGGCGAACGAGCTGGTGCGCATGGCCGCCCGGCGGCACCCGGACAGGGTGGCGGTGGCCTGGACCGGCGGCGAGGTCACCTACCGCGAGCTGGAGGAGCGCGCGGCGCGGCTAACCGCGGCGTTGCGCCGCGGGCGGCGGCGTCGCCGGCCGGCCGGTGGCGGTGCGGATGCCGTCGGGGCCCGGGCAGGTCGCCGCAGTGCTCGCGGTCCTCGACGCGGGCGGGCACCTGGTCTGCCTCGGCACCGGCGACGCGGGCGAGCGCGGCCGCATGATGCTGGCCGAGATCCGGCCCGCCTGTCTCGTGCTGGACGGCGACGACGGCGGCGACGACCTCGCCGTGTGGTTCGCCGAGGAGCTGGGCGGCCGCGTGTTGGATGCGGGAGCCGCGCTGAGCGGCCCCGGCGTGGGACCTGTGGCGCCGGTCCCGCCCGCCCGTCCGGACGAGCGGGCCTACGTCGCCTACACCTCCGGCTCGACCGGCAGGCCCAAGGGCATCGTCCAGTCGCACGGCAGCCTGGCGCAGTTCGCCGCCTGGTTCGGCGCAGAGTTCCGGCTCGGCCCCGGCCGCCGGGTGGCGCAGTGGGCCGCGCCGGGCTATGACGCCGCGCTGGTCGAGATCTTCGCGACGCTGGCGGCGGGCGCGACGCTGTGCGTCGCGCCCGACCGGATCAGGGCCAACCCCGAGAAGCTGGCCGCCTGGCTGGACTCCGAGCGGGTGACGTTCCTGCAGACCGTGCCGACCTTCGCCCGCGGTCTCCTCCAGGTGCTGCGCGGACGCGAGCCGGGGGAGCGCGCGCTCGCGCTGGACCACCTCCTGCTCGCGGGCGAGCCGCTGCCCGGCGGCCTCGCCAACGAGCTGCGCGCGGCGCTTCCCGGCGTGCGCCTGGTCAACCTGTACGGCGCCACCGAGTCGATCCTCGCGACCTGGCACGACATCACCGGCCCGGTGTCGGGCACGGCGCCGATCGGGGTGCCCATCCCCGGGCGGCAGGTCCTGGTGGTGGACGAGCGCGACCGGCCCTGCCCCGCCGGCGTCACCGGGGAGATCGTCGTGCGCAGCCCCTACGTCGCCCTCGGGTACGCGGGCGAGGCCGCCGCGGACGAGCGGGCCTTCCTGCCGGTGCCCGGCCTGGACGGCTCGGGCGACGCCGGGTGCAGGTTCTACCGCACGGGCGACCTGGGCCGCCGGCGCTGGGACGGCCTGCTGGAGTTCCGCGGACGCAGGGACTCCCGCATCAAGTTCAGCGGGATCCGGATGGAGCTGGCCGAGATCGAGTCGGCCCTCGCCGCGCACGAGGCGGTGGCCGAGTGCGCCCTCGTCGCGGTCGCCGGACCTGACGGGCTGGTGAGCCGCCTCGTGGCGTACGTCGTGCCGCGCGGCGCAGCCGCGGGCGAGGCGACGGTGTCCCCGTCCGAGCTGCGGGCCGGCCTGCGCCGCCGCTTCGGCAAGGCCACGCTGCCCGTCTCCGTCAAGTTCCTGGACAGCCTGCCGCGCAACGTCGGCGGCAAGGTCGACCGGCGGAGGCTGGCCGACCCCGGCGCGCCGGCGGCCGCCGCGCCCAGGACGCCGGGCACCCCGGCCGAGCGGGAGATGGCCGCCATCTGGGCGGAGCTGCTGGGCGCGGAGCCCGGCGGCGCCGACGACAGCTTCTTCGCGGCCGGAGGGCACCGCCTGCTGGTGCCGCGCCTGCTCGGCCGCGTCCGTGAATGGTTCGGCGTCGAGGTCTCCCTGTGGGACTTCTTCACCAACCCGACGCTGAGCGGTCTCGCCGCTCTCGTCGATTCGTCAGCCGTGTCCACCCAAGCCGTTACCCAACCTACAGCGGGGTGAGAGTTGTGACTCTGGTCGAGACCGAAACGTCGGTCGACTTCGATGGCGAGACCCTGGACATCCAGGGCGTGCGCCGCGTCGCCGAGGAACGGGCCGTGTGCGCCGTCGCGCCCGCCGCCCTCGCCAAGGCAGCGGCGAACCGGCGGCTGTTCGAGGACATCATCCAGCAGGGGATCCCCGTCTACGGCGTGACCACGGGTTACGGCGAGATGATCTACATGCTGGTGGACACCGACAAGGAGACCGAGCTGCAGACCAACCTGGTCCGCAGCCACAGCGCGGGCGTCGGCCCGATCTTCGCCGAGGACGAGGCGAGGGCCATCCTCGCGGCCCGCGTCAACGCGCTGGCCAAGGGCTACTCGGCCGTCAGGCCCGAGCTGATCGAGCGTCTGGCCCTCTACCTCAACCTGGGCGTCACCCCGGCCATCCCCGAGATCGGCTCCCTGGGCGCCAGCGGCGACCTCGCCCCGCTGTCGCACATCGCCGCCACGGTCATCGGCGAGGGCTACGTCCTGCGCGACGGCCGCCGCGTGCGGACCGGGCCGGTGCTGCGCGAGCTCGGCATCGAGCCGCTGCGGCTGCGCTTCAAGGAGGGGCTCGCGCTGATCAACGGCACCTCGGCGATGACCGGCCTCGGCTCCCTCGTCGTCGGCCGCGCCCTGGACCAGGTGCGGCAGGCGGAGATCGTCACCGCGCTGATCTGCGAGGTCCTGCAGAGCTCGACCAGCCCCTTCGGGGCGGACGGCCACGACGTGGCCCGGCCCCACCGCGGGCAGATCGACACCGCCGCCAACATGCGGACGCTGCTGCACGGCAGCCGCCTGGCCGTCGACCACGCCGACCTGCGCCGGGAGCTGAGCGCCGGCCGCGACGAGAACGGCGGCCGGGGCGTCCACCGCACCGAGGTCTACCTGCAGAAGGCGTACACCCTCCGGGCCATCCCGCAGGTCGTCGGCGCGGTCAGGGACGCCGCCTACCACGCCTCGAACACCCTGGAGATCGAGCTCAACTCCTCCAACGACAACCCTCTGGTGTTCGAGGGCAAGGAGGTCTTCCACGGGGCCAACTTCCACGGCCAGCCGGTCGCCTTCGTGATGGACTACCTGACCATCGCCCTCACGCAGCTCGGGGTGTTCTCCGAGCGGCGCACCAACCGGCTGCTCAACCGGCACCTCAGCAACGGCCTGCCCGAGTTCCTCGTCGCGGGCGACCCCGGGCTCAACAGCGGGTTCGCCGGCGCCCAGTACCCGGCGACCGCCCTGGTGGCCGAGAACCGGACGATCGGCCCCGCCAGCACCCAGAGCGTCCCGTCGAACGGCGACAACCAGGACGTGGTCAGCATGGGCCTGATCGCCGCCCGCAACGCCCGCCGCGTCCTGCAGAACAACACGCGGATCCTCGCGGTGGAGTACCTCGCCGCGGCGCAGGCGGTGGACCTGTCCGGCAGGTACGACGGGCTCAGCCCGGCCGGCCGGGCGGCGTACGACATGGTGCGCTCGCTCGTGCCGACGCTGGACCGCGACCGCTACATGGCCGACGACATCGAGCTGGTCGCCGCCGCGCTGTCCCGCAACGAGTTCGGCCGGGCCGTCGAGCGGGCCGGCGTCGAGCTGCGGTGAGGGGGACGCGGACACCATGAGCACGCTGGACAAGGTGCGGGTCCCGCTCTCCTTCAACCAGGAGTTCCTCTGCCTGTTCGACAAGGGGGACGAGGAGGGGCCGTTCGGGCCCAGATACAACATCGTGTGCGGGTGGCGGCTCGGCGGCGCGGTCGACGTCCCCACCCTGCGGGCGGCGCTCCACGACGTGGTGGAGCGGCACGAGGCGCTGCGCACGCGGTTGGTCCGCGACGAGGGAGACCGGCACCAGGAGATCCTGCCGGCCGAGCCGCCGCGGGTGGAGGTGCGCGACCTGCCGGGTGTGCCGGTGGACGAGCGCGACCGCCGCGCCGAGGAGCTGCTGATCGAGCTCGAAGGCGGCTCCTACGGCCTGGACGAGCTGCCGCTGATCCGCGCGGTGCTCGGCCGATTCGACGAGCGGGACTCGGTGCTGGCGCTCATCGCCCACCACTCCGCCGTGGACGAGTGGTCCATGAAGGTGGTGATCCAGGACCTGGCCAACCGGTACGCCGCCCGGCGCGGGTACGACGTGCCCGAGCTGCCCCCGGCGCACCAGTACCAGGAGTACGCCCTCTGGGACCGCGAGCGGGCGGCCTCGCCGGCGTTCGCCCGGGCCAAGGAGTACTGGCGCGAGACGCTGGCCGGCGGCCTGATCATCCCCACCCGGACGGACCGGCGGCGCTCGGAGAACCTGCCCAAGAGCACCGCGGCCTACCGCTTCCTGATCGGGGCCGAGGAGACGTCGGCCGCGCTGGCGCTGGCCAAGGCGACGCGCAGTTCGCCGTTCATGGTCCTGCTCGCCGCCTACGAGGTGTACCTCCACGAGGTCACCGGCCGGACCGACATCGCGGTGACGACGCTGGCGGCCGGGCGCACCCAGTCCCGCTTCCAGCAGACCGTCGGCTCGTTCTTCAACCTGCTGCCGCTGCGCAGCGACCTCTCGGGCTGTCGCGACTTCCGCGACGTCATCGCCCGCGTGCGCGCCGCCTGTATCGGGGCGTACGCGCACGACATCCCGTTCGGGCAGATCGTGGAACAGGCCCCCGAGGCGGCGGCGTCCTTCGAGGGCGACGACACCGCGGTGATCTCGTTCCAGGTCTTCCAGTTCCCGTTCTCCCTGGAGCGGGAGCGGATCGGCGACATCGAGTACACGGACATGCGGCGGCGGGTGCTGTCCCAGCCGGTCACCACAGACGTCCCCGACGGCGCCCTGTGGACGCTGGACATCCACCCCGAGGGGGACATCGTCGCGAGCCTGTGGTTCAACACCAACCTGTTCGTGGAGGAGACCATCCGCGACATGGTGTCGCGGTTCCTGCGAGTGCTGCGCACGGTGCTCGCCGATCCGGACGCGCCCCTGACGTGGGGCACGTCCGGCCGAGTACGGACCGATGCGGAAGAGAGGTGACACACGATGGCCGAACTGACAAGGGTGCGGCCCGACGCCGACCTTGACGACGTCGTCGCGATCATCGAACGGGACGGCGCGGTGATCGTCGAGAACTTCGTCGACGAGGAGACGCTGGCCGGGCTGTGGGCCGACCTCGGCCCGGCGCTGGACGTCGACACCTTCAGCGACAACTGGTACGACGGGTTCCGCACGCGGCGTGTGTCGTCGCTGTTCGCCCGTACGACCCGCCTCACGCCGGTGGTCACGCAGCGCCTGTACCTCGGCGCGGCCAGGGCCCTGATGCAGAAGCCGAAGACCATGTGGATCGGCCGGTCGCGGCAGGAGGTGACGCCGAGCATCCAGATCAGCACCACCCAGCTGATCCAGATCCACAAGGGGCAGGGCAAGCAGCCGCTGCACCGCGACGACGCCCTGCACCTGACCTCCCACCCGGGCAACACCACCCGGGTGCAGCTCATGCTCGCGATGAGCGACTTCACCGCCGAGAACGGCGGCACGCTGGTCATCCCCGGCAGCCACCACTGGGACGAGGAGCGCGCCCCCCAGGCCGAGGAGGCCGTTCCCACGGTCATGCCGGCCGGGTCCGGCCTGATCTGGGTGGGCGGCGTCTACCACGGCGGTGGCCGGAACGTCACCGACGTGCCGCGCACGGGCATGACCATCGCGCTGGACCTGGGCAACCTCCGCCAGGAGGAGAACCAGTACCTCGCGGTGCCGAGGGAGAAGGTGCTCGCCTACCCGGAGGAGGTGCGGCGCCTCCTCGGCTACGACCGCTGCCCGCCGGGCCTGGGCTGGGTGGAGATGCACGACCCGGACATCGTGCTGCAGCCGGCCGAGGTCCGGCGCGCGGCCGGTCTCCAGGAGGAGTGGCCGGCCGAGCCCGCCCACGCCGTCTGACCCGGTTCGATATCGCACCCGACGCGACGGGCGCGGCCGATCCCGGCCGCGCCCGTCGCTTATTTCATGCGCGCGGCCACGGGCGAGAACGGAAAGCCGGAGGCGGGGGCGGACAGCCGGACACGGAGCCGGGAAACGGACGCGCGCCGGGGCTGACACCCCGGCGGCGCGTCGCCTGCCGGCAGAGGCCGCGTCCCGCGGGCCGCGGGGGAAGGACCCTACAGTTCGCCGATCCGCCGCAGCTCGTCGAAGGACGACAGGTCCGGCACCGTCCACCCGTCCAGGTCGTACTCGCCGAGGCACTGGTCGACGAACGCCTTGTATCCGTCGAGCTGGCCGCTGGCGGTCTGCGCCGCCAGGAGCTCGATCCTGGTGGCCTCGTGGCTGCCGGCGTAGTTGCGCTCGTACAGCTCGTGCCGCCCGCCGAA
This sequence comes from Microbispora sp. GKU 823, assembly GCF_002027145.1. Taxonomy (NCBI): domain Bacteria; kingdom Bacillati; phylum Actinomycetota; class Actinomycetes; order Streptosporangiales; family Streptosporangiaceae; genus Microbispora; species Microbispora sp. GKU 823. The sequence goes on from NZ_MWJN01000077.1 coordinate 25,891, forward strand.
CTCGGTGCCGACCGCGTCCCACAGCAGTTTCATGACCTTGACCCGCTCGACCGCGTCCACGCCGTTGGAGCCGCGCACGTACTTGTCGAGGTACGGACGGATCTCGGGGTTCTTGAAGTCCTCGGCGCTGGAGTTGATGTAGATGAGGCCGCTGGCGATGTCCTGCTCGACGATCTCCTTGACCCGGGGGTAGCCGACCTGCATGAACCAGCGGTACGCCAGGCCGTACTGCGGGTTGGGCAGCACGGCGCCGTTGTTCCACGGCACGGGGTTGCGGGCGGCGGCGTCCGACAGCGCCCAGAAGAGGTTGCGCCACGCCAGCACCTCGCCGATACGGCTCTGCACGCCCCGGAAGTCCTTGGTGCCGGTGATCTCGACGGCCTTGGCCAGCAGGCCGGCGATGAACTCCAGCTTGACCGCGAGCCGGGTGCAGCCGTGGAAGGTGAAGCGCTCGGGGAACCCCGAGCGGCCGGTGAAGAGCTGCACCTTGCCGAGGTGGCCGTAGATGAACACGTTCTCCCAGGGGATGAGTACCTTGTCGAGCACGAGGATCGTGTCGTTCTCGTCCAGCCGGGAGGAGAGCGGGTAGTCGAACGGGCTGCCCATCACCGCCGCGGTCGCGGTGTAGGACGGGCGGCAGATGAGCTTCAGCCCGGGCGCGCCCATCGGGACGGTCGCCACCAGGGCGAATTTCCTGTCCTTGATCGGCAGGCCGTAGTGCGCGATGAAGTTGTAGTGGGTGAGCGCCGATCCGGTCGCCACGACCTTGGCGCCGCTGACCACCAGTCCGGCGTCGGTCTCCCGCTCCACGTGCACGAAGACGTCGGCCACCTCGTCCGGCGGCCGGTTACGGTCGACCGGGGGGTGCACGATCGCGTGGTTCCAGTACAGAACCTTCTCCTGCGACTCCCGGTACCAGCGGCGGGCGTTGTCGGAGAAGGGCTCGTAGAAGTCCGCGTTGGCGCCCAGCGTGCCGAGGAAGGCCGCCTTGTAGTCGGGGCTGCGCCCCATCCACCCGTACGTCATCCGCGCCCAGGCCGCGATGGCCTGCTGGTTCGCCACCAGGTCGGCCGCGCTGCGCGGGGTGGTGAAGAAACTGTGGGTGTACCCGTCGCTGCCGGTGTCGGTCGGCGTGGTCAGCACGTCACGCGTCTGCGGGTCGTGCAGGGCGTCGTACAGCCGGGCCGTCATCCGGATCGGGTTGTGGAACGCCGGATGCGTGGTGACGTCCCGGACCCGGTCGCCGTACAGGAAGATCTCCCGGTCGTCGCGGAGGCTCTCGATGTACTCGGCGCCGGTCATGGGGCGCGTCTTCGGCCGCGCGTCCTCCGTGACGGGCGCGTTGTCCAGAAGGTCCGTCATCGGCCCTCTCCCTTTCGTCCTCGTCGCCCGGCTTGTCCCCGCATCGAGGGCTTGAGGGAGCGCTCGCTGCACGGCATCGCCGGCGCGTGTCAACTGTGTCGGTCGCGCCCTATCCGATGCCGAACCGGGCCCGGGCCAGGTCGCGCTTGGCGAGGGTGGCGAGGAAGGTCGACACCCCGGCGTGGGTGTGGAACATCGACATGTCCCGCCACACGCGCTCGATGCGCTCGCCGTGGCGCACGGCGCTGGAGCCGGCGGTGGGGAACAGGTACCGCTCCACCGCGCGCCAGCAGAGCGTGACGGCCTCCCCGCAGATGGCCGCGATGCGCAGCTCCTGCTCCTTGGTCACGGCGGCGGGACCGAGGGCCGCGGTCTCCCGCCACTGCCGGACGGCGTCCAGGGTCGCCGCCTCTGCCGTGGCGATCATGCCGGCGGCCTTGCCGTACCGGAACTGGTAGTCGGGGTCCTCGGCGCGGACCACGATGGGCGGGAAGGACGTCGTCCGGGTGCGCATGAGGTCCTCGTAGGCGTCCAGGGCTCCCTTCGCCATGCCGACGGCGAGCGCCGCGTCCTCCAGCACCATGAAGCTGAGCTGGCCGCCTCCATACTCGGGGTTGCCGTGCAGGGCCCGGCCGGGCGTGCCGTCGGTGACGGTCAGCTGGCTCATGTGCGCGGCGATGGTGTGGTGGTCGGGCACACGCCCGCGCTCGACGCGGATGCTGTGCGAGCCGCTGCCGCGCAGGCCGAGGGCGTGCCCCCAGTCGTCCAGGCGGGTCCACTGCTCGCGCGGCACGACGAACAGCATCGGCGCGGGCTCCCGCCCGTCGCCGGCGGAGACCATGGTGTGGCCCATGAAGTGCGTGGCGTAGGGCGATCCTGAGCAGTAGCCCCAGGTGCCGTCGATCACCCAGCCGCCGTCCGGGTGCCGCTCCGCGGCGCCGCTGGGGACGACGGTGGCGGGGCAGATGAAGTCGCCGCCGGCGAACAGCTCGGCCTGCGCCCGCTCCTCGAAGAGCGAGGCCACCGCGAGCGCGTGTGACGCCCCGAGGCAGTACATCCAGCCGGTCGAGGGGCAGCCGCGGGCCAGCGCGATGACCACGCGCACGAACGTCTCCACGCCGAACTCGTAGCCGCCGTACCGGCGAGGGACCAGGATCCGGTAGAAGCCGGCCCGGGAGAACTCCTCGTGCGTGTCCTCGGCGTAGAAGGTGCGCCGCTCGGTTTCGGCCTGGCGCTCGACCAGGGACGGCGCGATGGCCTCGGCCCGCGCCACGACTTCCGAGGGGGTGAGGTCCGGCTCGGGCGGGCCGGGAACGCGGTGTCCGGAAAGGGTCGCGGCTACTCCCATCGTTGCGCCGTCCTCACGCTCTCGTCGTCGAATTCGGCATGAGGCCAGCGTCGCAAGCCGGGCCCGCGGACCGCATCTCCCGTATTGCGATTCACGGTCCGCCGCCCGCCGATAGGGGCGGCGGCGGTGAAACAAGCACGCGCAGAGATGCCGCGAATCAGGCGGCCACGGACGATGGATGGCGAATTGTCCGTGTCTGGCGGCCGCGCCGTCGCGAAGCTCGGGCCACCAGGCAAACCCTTCCGGTGAAAGAGGCCGACGTACATGAGCTCAGACACGATCGTCATCGACGCCTGGTTCTCGCATTATCCGTTCCCGGCTTTTCTGGAGACCGTGCGGAAAAGGGCCGAGGAATTCGAGCGCGCCCACCCGGAATATCGGATCGACATCACCACCTGCTGGTGGCAGAAGCTGCCCGAGGAGGTCGCCGAGGCCGCCGCGCAGGGCCGGCCGCCCACGATCGCGTCGTACTACACCGGCGCCACCCAGCACGCGCGCGACACGCGGGCGCGGGACGGCCGCCCGCTCTACACCTCTGTGGAGAAGGCCATCGGCGGCCGCACGGAGATCCTCGGCGAGCCGGTCGTGCTGGACGACCTCGTGGACGCGGTCCGCGGCTACTACACCCTGGAGGGGGACCTGTCGTCGATGCCGCTGACGCTGTCGACGATGCTCCTCTACACGAACATGACGGTGCTCAGGGCCGCCGGGATCGCCGAGCCCCCGCGCACCTGGGACGAGGTCGACGCCGCCTGTCAGGCGATCGCGAAGCTCGACGGGGGCCCCTCGCACGGGATGGCCTGGGTGATCGACGGCAAGTTCGTCCAGCACGCGCTGGCCCAGCAGGGCGCGATCTTCGCCGGGCACCGCAACGGCCGGTCCGGCCGCGCGACCACCGTCGACCTCGCCACTCCCGAGATGCTGGCGTACGTGGACTGGTGGAACCGGCTCTACCGGCGGGGCCACTTCCTCTACACCGGTGCGATGCAGGACTGGGAGGGCACGTTCAAGGCGTTCACCGACCAGCGCATCGCCTTCCGGCTGAGCTCCTCGTTCGACGCCAAGTACATGGTCGAGGGCGCCCGGCGGGAGGGCTTCGACATCGCGGTCAGCCCGGTGCCGCACAACGGCCGCGTGCCGTACGCCGGCAACTGGATCGGCGGCGACTCGCTGTGGCTGGCGGACGGCCTGGACGACGCCGTGCGGGACGGCGCGCTGGCGTTCATGCTCTACCTCAACAATCCCCGCAACGCCGCAGAGTGGCACAAGGTGTACGGCTCCGCGCCCGTCACCAAGCCGGCGCTCGCGCTGCTGGACGAGGAGGGCTGGTTCGCCGACCAGCCCTACTTCCGGGTCGCCAGCGAGCAGCTCGAGATGATGGACGGCGAGCCGACCCAGGCGGTGATCGGGGGCTACGCCCACATCCAGCGCCTGGTGATGCGTGCCGTGGAGGACGTGCTGGTGCGGGGCGCCGACCCGGAGGCCCGTCTCAAGGAGGCCACCGCCGACGCGCAGGCGCTGCTCGACGGCTACCACGCCCACTGCCGCGAGGGCGGCCCGCGCGGAGCCTACTGGCTCCACGTCGACAGCTGACCGGAGCATCGAGAAGGAGGGCCGGGTCGCCCGGCCCTCCTCTCACACCACAGACACGCACAACGCCGAGGGGGCCCCGATCTCGTGGATCGGGGCCCCCTCGCTGCCGGTGACAACCGCGTGAGGCGTCGTCTCCCGCCCGCCGGTCGGAGCGGGTCAGGACACGACAACCGTCCGCCTGGCCCGGGTCTTCGGGTCCGGCGGCACGTCCAGGGGACGACCCGCGGTCCGGTACAGCCACCACTGCACGAGCATGAGGTTGACCACCCAGCCGAACCAACGGGCCGCCTCGATGAGGTAGGGAAGCTGCACGTGGTTCGCGATGCCGATGTTGACGATCACCGGGCCCCACACGTTGTTCATGACGAGCGCGAAGCTGTAGAGCATGAAGCGCCGGTGCAGGACCCACTTGCCGCGCACGGCCGCGATGTACGCGACGATGGTGGTGACCAGCCACAGGACCGTCGCCATCGTGACGCCGATCTGGCCGGTGACCGGAGCGAAGCGCACGATGACCAGGCCGGCCACGCCGGTCACCAGCGTGGCGACGACGTAGATGCGGCCGGCCCACCGGTGCACCGCGGGGCGGCGGCGCCGCAGCCGCGGCCACAGCTGGAGCACGACGGTCACCATCGTGACCGACCCCATGATGATGTGGGTCAGCAGCAGGGGGTAGTACAGCGAGAAGCCGTCGTGCGGCGGGATGGGCGCCTTGGTCTCGTCCAGGCCGGCGCGTGCGAACGGCGAGGTCTGGTAGACCAGGAACGCCGCGACGACGATCGCCAGCGGGACGATCCAGGGGCGGCGCCACCAGCGCTGCTCCCCGTGCGGGCGCCCGTTCAGGTCGCCGGCCTTCGGGACCGGCTTCTCGATTTCTATGCGGGTCATCGTTCGTACTCTCCTGTCGGAGCGCCCTCGGTCACCGGGGGCTGATGATGGTGCTCGTGCCGGGGGGCTGCTCCCCGGCGAGCAGGGCGCCGAGCGCGGCCGCGGCCGCCTCCGGTCCCCGCTGCCGCCGCACGTCGAGCCACGTCGTCGTCGACTCGACGAAGCGCCGCTCGGACGCGGCGTACCGCGCGTAGTAGGCGTCCTCGCCCTCCTCGGCCGCGGTCTGCATCTCGATCGCCGGGGTGAAGAACACCTCCGGCTCGGGGCCGGCCAGGCCGGGCGGGGGCAGGACGGACGCGTTGGGGTGGGTGAACCCGACCAGCGCCGTGTGGCGGAGCTCCCCGGCGAAGCGCTCGCAGACGGTGGTGCGCCGGACCGGGTCGCCGGTGAGGTCGACGAAGACGGCCGGCGGCGTCGGCGACAGCGAGGAGATCGCGTCGTAGGAGACGACCTTGTCGTACAGGCCGAGCCCCTCCACGAAACCGACGTTGCGGGCGGAGGTCACGCCCACGGCGGACAGGCCCACCTGCCGGAAGGCCAGCTCCTCGGCCAGTCCGATCGCCACCTTGCTGGAGGCGCTGGTGATCAGCACCGACTGGGCGCCTTCCGCGGCCTGCCGCTGCAGGAGGTCGGCGAGGTTGAAGGACGCGGGGTAGACGGGGTGGAGCACGGCCCAGCGGTCGTCCAGGGGGCCGGGTTCCGCCACGCGCTCGAAGGTGAGGTACCAGGGGTGCAGGAAGCCACGCTGGGGCGTGGTGTCGACGAAGCCCCGCGCCGTCGGCTGGGCGGCGACGACGTGGTGCGTGGACATGGGCATGTAGCCGAAGTACCTGTCACCCACGGCGATCTCGGGGTGGCGGGACTCCTCGACCCGCGCGAACCCCCACACGGGCACCCGGCCGTACCCCTCGGGACCGGGGAACGCCTGCCAGAAGGCGATCACGACGTCGTCGCCGAAGCGGGCGTACGTCGCGTTGTTGGTGGTGAGGCCGAAGCTCTCGACCGCGAGCCGGACCTCTCCCTCGCCCAGCGGAGCGGGCGTGGCCTCCCGCACCTCGCTCACCGTGAGGTCGTCGCGCCTGAACAGCAGGTCCCATCCAGCCGAACCGGACATGTCGTCTCCTTGCCGTGGTGTCGCGTCAGGCCGCGTTGATCGGAGTGTTCTGGTAGGCGGTGAGCAGCCACCGGCCGTCCTGCTTGGACAGCACCCAGGTGGCGCGGACGGCCCGCTCGGGGGCGGGCTCGGTCTCGCCGGGGGCCAGGACGCCGCCGCGCGTCACGAGCACGGCCGCGTCGGCGCCGAGGAACTTGGCCACCACGGGCTCGCCGGTGACCCGGGTGCCCTTGTACGGCCCGGCGAAGGCGCCCGCCATGAAGGCGCGGATCTGCTCGCGCCCGGTGACGAAGACGCCGGGGAGGATCATCGTGGCGTCCTCGGTGAAGACCTCCGCGAACGCGTCGGCGTCGTTGCCGCTCCAGGCCTCGATGATGCGGCCGGGCACCTCGCGGATGGCCGTCGCGTCGTCCACGACGGTGGGGGAAGAGCTGACGGGTGACATGGTTCGGTCCCTTTCACGATCGCTGGAAGGGGCGGGGACGGCGGATTCGGGCCGGATCGAGGATCCGCCCGGGGCCGTCCCCGCATTCGGAGTGTGGTCGCCGGTTCTCCCGGCACGCATCTTGCGGCGTGCGCTCTGCGCCGGCTCGTGCCGGGACGCGGCACGAGCCCTGCGGCGCGCCTCCTACACGGTCTGCCGCTGGCGCCGGACGACGCCGCGCGGCGGCAGCGTCTTCGGCCCGCGCAGCGACTGCAGCAGGATCCGCAGGAGCATCGCCGGGCGCTGCAGCGTCTCGGGACGCTCCACCTGGCCGGCCGCCCGCATGTACGCGGCGGTGACCTTGCCGTCCCTGGTGGCGGCGATGATCGTCCGCTTGGCCATCGCCTGCGCCAGGCGCACCTTGAACGTCCGCTTGCCCTCCACACCGGGGAAGCTGAGGTCCACGGTGTTGGTCATCTCCCACTGCGGGTCGATCACGGTCCTGGCCAGGTCGCGGAAGTACTCAAGCGGCCGGGGCGCGGCACCGGTGTGCAGGTGGTCGCGGATGACCAGCGCGGACTTCGCCGCGACCGTCATCCCGCCCGCGTACACGGGGTTGAAGCAGGTCACGGCGTCGCCGGTGACCAGCAGGCCCTGGGGGAAGCGGGGCATGTCCTCGTAGCGGCGCCGCATCGTGGTCGGGAAGCGGAACGCCACCGGCTCGGTGAGGGGCTCGGCGTCGCGCAGCGCCTCGGTGTACTCCGGGATGCCGAGCGAGTCGATCCAGGCGTACAGGCCGGCCTGGTCGGTCGGCGGGTGGTCGCCCAGGATGCCGTAGGTCGTCATCTCGACGCGGTCGCCCTCGGTCTTGGCGAAGATGCAGCCGCGGGGCAGGCCCGGGTGCGCGACCACGTTGATCGACAGGTCGCCCTGGTAGGGGTCGGAGTTCAGCCGGTAGTACTGCGTCACGTAGCCCAGGCCGATCTTCTTGCGGTCCTCGGGCACCGGCGGGTAGCCGAGCTCCTCCAGCCAGACCGGGGTGCGCGAGCCGCGCCCGGTGGCGTCGACGACGAGGTCGGCGTCGAGGACCTCCACGTCCTGGCCCTGGCGCTGCACGCGCACGCCGGTGATCCGGCTGCGGTCCGGCGTGGCCTCCAGGCCGAGGATGTCGGTCTGCTCCACGAGCCTGACGTTGGGCAGGGCCTGCGTGCGCTCACGGACGTGGTACTCCAGCTTCGGGCGGCTGGCGCCCACACACAGCATGTCCGCCGTCTGCTGCTGCAGCCGCTTGCCCAGCATGTACCAGCGGACCGTCCCGCCGAGGTCGCCCTTCGGCACGCCGTCGGCGAACAGCTCCTCGGTGATGCCCGGGTACATCTGCTCGATTGCCCGCTGGCCACCGGTCAGCAGGCCGTTGATGTGCTTGCCCTGCGGGCAGCCGCGGCGGGGCTCCTGGACCCCGGCCAGCAGGTCCCGGTCCACGACGAGCACTTCGTCGTACGCGTCGGAGAGCACCCTGGCCGCGAACAGGCCGGCGAGACTGCCTCCGAGAACCACGGCGCGAGTCTTGATCCCGTCGCCCATCCCGTTACCTCCTACGACTTTCTGGATTGATCTGTTGACCGGAGGCGGATCGTCGTCCACGTACGCGGACCGGCTGCCGGTCGGGGCGTTGAGCGGGGAACCCTCAGGCGGGCCGGAGGGAGTTCAGTTGGGGATGGAGCCGACCAGGCCGCCGTCGACGACGATCTCCTGGCCGGTGATGTACGAGGAGCGGGGCGACAGCAGGAAGAGCACCGTCTCCGCGATCTCCTCGGGGTCGCCGATGCGGCCCAGCGCCACCTGGCCGCGGAAGAACTCCCGCACCTGCTCCTGGTTGCCGGTGACGACGTCCAGCATCGGCGTCTGGACGTGGCCGGGGGTGACGGCGTTCACCCGGATGCCGCGCTCGGCCAGGTCCGGGGCGAGCGTGCTCGCCAGGCTCAGCACCGCCGCCTTGCTGGCGGCGTACAGCGCTCCCATGGCCGCGCCGCGGTGTGCGAGCCAGGACCCGTTCAGGACCACCGATCCGCCGTCGCGCAGCAGCGGCAGGGCCTTCTGCACGGTGAAGAGGGTGCCCTTGAAGTTGGTCCCGACCACCAGGTCGTAGTCCGCCTCGGTGATGTCCGCGGCCCGCGAGGCGAACGGCACGCCCGCGTTCGCGAAGACCCCGCCGAGGCCGCCGAACCGTTCCCCCACCCGGTCCATGAGCCGGTCCAGGTCGTCGCAACGGGACACGTCGGCCGGCACGGTGAGGAGCCGCTCGCCGTGCCCGAGCTCCCGGGCGGCGGCCTCCAGCCGGTCCTCGTCACGCCCGGCCAGCGCGACGCGCGCACCGGCCTTCAGCAGACTCCGGGCGGTGGCCAGGCCGATGCCGCTGCCGCCGCCGGTAATGAGTACGGCGATATCCGCGAATTCGCTCATGCTGTCACTTCACACCGCCGCCGCGCGGTTCCGCATCTCATGGAATGCTCATGCGCGGCCATTCATATGTGGCCTGGTGGCCGCCGGAAAGTGTCCAGCACACTGGGAGAAGACCCGTAAGGCCACCGGTGCGATGATTTCCGCGGACGTTTCGCGATCGCGGGTCTATTCGAGTTCAACACGTGGTTGCCGGTCCACGCGGAATATGGCCGATCCATGCCTTCGAGCATTTATGGAAAGGATTCGCCGATGAGCGTTGCCACGATTACCCCCGCCGTGGCCGACCTCCTGGACTCGTTCGAGAACGCCGCCCCCGACCGGCTCGACGCCGAGTTCCAGCGGCTGACCGGGGCCCTGTGGTCGGAGGGCGCGCCGACAGCCCTCGCCGAGTCCACCGTGCCCGCTCTGATCGCGCTGCTGGACCGCGCCGGCGACGACCGCCGGGGGCTGCTGGCCGTGCTTCTCGGCCTGCTCGCCGAGACCGACCTCCAGGACGGCGGCGGCGAGGTGGCCGCCGCGGTCCGCGAGGGCCTCGACCGCTACCTCGACCTGCTGCGCGGCGGCGACTCGCGGTCCCCGCTGACGCTCGCCCTCCTCTACCTGCTGTCGCACTTCCCCGCCGACCGCGACCGGATCCTCGCCGCCGCGGGGGGAGGCCGCGCTCGACGAGGAGGACCTGACGAGGCTGGAGCGGACGCTGCGGCTCCTGGACCCCGCCGACCCGGACCTCGGCCGGTGCTGGCCCGCGCCGTCGGTGTGGTCCCTGGACGAGACGGAGCGCAAGTTCGACCAGCGGTGGATCCGCGAGCTCACCCCCGAGCAGGTCAGGGCCAACTGGGACTACGACACCCAGACGGTGCTGGCCTACTCCGGCGCGAAGGCCTACTGGGCGGCCCGCAACGGGACCCCCGCCCCTTCGAAGGCGCGGCCGATCGACGACAGGCTGCGGACGAGCCCGTCCCCCGTGGCGCCGACATCTTCCGGCGGCACGCCGGGGCGCTGCGCTGCCCGGGCTGCGGCGGCGCCTTCGAGCTGAGGGACACCGGCGCCCGGTGCGACCGGTGCGCCACCTCCTACCCCATCGCGCACGGCATCCTCGACCTGTCCGCGGGCGTGCGGGACGCGGCGGACGTCGCCGACGACGTCACCGCCGACCTGCTGCAGAAGCTCGCCGAGATGCCCAGCATGGGCCTGTACTACGAGTCGGTGCTCCGCCCGGCCTTCCTCCGGGTGGCGGGCTCCAACTGGGGCGACGAGGTCACGTGGGACGACGAGGACGCCTACATCGCGGAGCACGTGCGGCCCGTGGACGGGCCCGTGCTCGACCTCGCCGCCGGCGCGGGCAGGTGGACCGAGGTCCTGGCGCGGACCGTCGGCGCCGAGCGGGTGATCGCCCTCGACGCCGGGCTGCCCATGCTGAACGTGCTGCGGCGCAGGCTCGCCGACGTGCCGGCCGTCCTCGGCGACGCGCTGGCCCTGCCCTTCGCCGACGCCAGCCTCGGGGCGGTGCAGTGCTGGAACGCGCTGCAGGCGTTCCCCGAGGACGCCGAGCGGGTGATCGGCGAGGTGGGACGGTGCCTGCGGCCCGGCGGCACCTTCACGATGATGACGTTCCGGTTCTCGGACGACCCGGTGGAGCGGCACTTCCAGGAGTCCCACCACTTCCCGAGCCGCCCGGAGGGCATGCTGCTGTTCGACATCGGCCGGATCGGCGAATGGCTGGACGGCGCCGGGATGACCGTCCAGGACCTGTCCGGTCCCGGCACGTTCGTCTTCGTCACCGCGGTACGGCGGTGAGCGGCGCAGCGGCGACCCGGGCCGCCGGGCGGGACCCGGGCGTCACGCCGCCGGGGACGGCGGAGTACGAGGCCGCGACCGCGGTCTTCAACCTGCACGCGCCGGTGCGGCCGGCCGCGGCGGTCACCGCGCGGACCGTGGACCAGGTCCGCGCGGCCGTCCGGTACGCCCGCGAGAACGGCCTGGGTGTGCGGGCGCACACGACCGGGCACCAGTCCGCCGCCGCCCGTCCCATGGGCCGCGCCCTTCTGGTGCGCACGCTGCTGGACGGACCGGTCGAGGTCGACGCGGCGCGGCGCAGGGCGCGGATCCCGGCGGGCACCCGCTGGGGCGCCGTGGTGGAGGCGGCCGCCGCCCACGGCCTGACCGCCGCGCACGGCTCGTCGCCGACCGTCGGCGTCGTCGGCTACCTGCTGAGAGGCGGTCTGAGCTTCTACGGCAGGAAGGTGGGTCTCGCCGTCAACACCGTGCGCGCGGTCGAGCTGGTCACCGCGGACGGCGAGGTCCGCCGGGTGGACGACGCGTCGGACCCGGAGCTGTTCTGGGCGTTGCGCGGCGGGGGAGGGGGATTCGGCGTCGTCACCGCCATCGAGATCGACCTGTTCCCCGCGGCCCGGGTCGTCACCGGGGCGGCCTTCTGGCCCGCGGCCCACGCCGCCCGGCTGCTGTCGGCGTGGCGCAGGTGGACCTTGGACGCGCCGCCGGAGGCGTCCACCTCCCTCCGCATGATGAACCTCCCGCGAGTGCCGGAGGTGCCGGACGTGCTGTCGCGGGGCACGATGCTGTGCGTCGACGGCGCGGTGCTGTGCGAGTCGGAGGACGACGTGGCGACGGCGCGCCGGCACGCGGAGGACCTCCTCGGGCCGCTGCGCGCCGTCGCGGAGCCGGTGCTGGACACCTGGCACCTCACCACGCCGGCCGCGGTGCTCGAGACGCACATGGATCCGGCGGACCCCGTCCCCATCCTCGGCGACCACCTGCTCCTGCGGGAGATCGACGAGGAGGGCGAGCGGGCGTTCCTGCGGGTGACGGGGGAGGGCTCGGGCTCGCCTCTGATCCTGGCCGGCCTGCGCCAGCTCGGCGGGGCGATCTCCCGCCCGGTCCCGGGCGCGGGCGCGCTCGGGCACCGTCGACGCCCGCTACGCCGTACTCGGGGGCGGGGGGCGGCCGGACGGCCCGGCCGCCGAGGAGACGATCAGGCGGCACTGCGCGAAGGTGCGGGCGGCGCTCCAGCCGTGGGACACCGGCCGCACGGCCCCCACCTTCGTGGAGACCTTCGACCAGCCGCAGGGGCATCTCGGCGCCGAGCAGGTGGCGGCCGCCGACCGCGTCCGCGCGCGGGTCGATCCGGCCGGGCTGTTCCTCGGCGACGCCATGGCGAACACGTCCGCCCTGCTGTGACACACCCTCGAACTGCTGGCGCAGCCGCTCAGGGCACGGCCGTACCCCGATCGGCAGGTACGGCCCGGCGCTCGCGTCCACCACCGTGCGGCCGGGTCAGCCGGCCGCGGCGCGCAGCCGCCCGAGCCGGTGCTCCCAGCCGGCGCGGTGGTTGCCGATGTGGGCCGACGGCAGGTCGCGGTGCGTGAGTACGACCATCGTGTCGTCGCCGTCAGGGGTCAGCACGACCTCGACGGTCGATCCGCCGGGCGGCAGTGCGTCGCTGCCGGGGATGCCCCAGCTGAACACGACGCGGTACGGCGGCTCGACGGTGATGTAGACACCGCGGGCGACGACCTCGCCCATGTCGAGCGAGAACACGCCGCCGGGCCGCGGGTCGAGCTCGGCCCGGTCGCCGATCCACTTGACGATGAGCGCGGGGTCGGTGAAGTACGGGAAGACCACCTCGGGCGGTGCCTTGATGTGCTCGGTCGCGACGATGACGTCTGTCGGGCCAGAACTCGGAGAGCAGCTCGCGCACCGGCTCGAGCGACTCGTGGCGCAGCGCGTAGAGGCGGCGGGTCCCCTCGCGGCGCTCGGTGAGGAGGCCGGCCTGTTTGAGCACGCCGATGTGCTGGCTGACCGCCTGCTGGGTGAGAGTGAAGCTCGCCGCGATCTGGCCCGCGGGCAGCTCGGCGTGCTGGACGAGGCGCAGGATCTGTCGACGGTGCGGGTCGGCGAGCGCCCGCAGCACCGCATCGGGTGCGGCGGACGTCGGCTGCTTCTGCTCGGCCATCGGACTAGGATCTCAGGCCCCGAACGGGGTGCCGGTGCCGGTCTTGGCGAAGGTCTCGATGCTCGCCATGAAGTACGTCCAGGCGGCGACGCAGGAGTCCCAGCACTCGAGCTGCGTGGTCAGGCCGGCGTGCCGGAAGCGGAGCTCAGTGCCGGCGCCGGCGGGGACGATGTCGAACTCCATCGTCGTGCCGAGCCACTCCTGGGTGTGTCCGGTGGGTGTGGTTCCGTCGGGCGTGATGGACTCCCAGACCACGCGGGTGGGCCCGGCTTCGAGGACGCGCATCGCGTTGACGCCGTGGTCGCCGAAGCTGGTGACGAGCGTGCCGCCGACCGTTCCATCGCCCTCGGTCGGGCCCCACCAGCGGCTGACGCCGGCGGCGGAGGTGAAGAGCGCCGACACGGTCTCGGGGCTGGAGGGGAGGTTCAGGACCGCGGTGAAGTCCTCGGCCCGCGTGCTGGTGGTGCTGGTCATCCCGGTCTCCTCTCGGATGTACAAGCAATTTCTTGTACAAGCTAATGCTTGTAAAAGCAGGCAGACCTCTGCCGCGTGTCAAGGGCCGCAAAGCACCTCGTGTCGGACGGGACGGGCCGCCGGCCCGGGTCGTCTCCCCGGCCGGCGGCCCTTTGCCGTCGTGCCCCTGGCTACACCTGGCCGGCCGCGGCCTTCTCCGCGCTGCCGTCGGCCGTGTCTCCGGCCGTGCCCGCGGCGTCCGGCCCGGCGGCCTCGGGCTGCGCGCCCAGCGGGGGGGTGTGCCTGAGCCGGACCAGCGCCACGACCGTGACGACGGCCATGACGGCCGCGCTGACGGCGGCGACGCTGTTGAGCGAGGTGGTGAACGCGTCCCTGGCCGCGGCGAGCAGCTGCTCGCCCAGCTCGGCGGGCACCCGGCCGGCCGCCGCGACGGCGCCGTCGATGTTCTCCCGGGCGGCGGTGGCGGCGGCGGGGGGCACCGCGCCGGGCACCTCGATCTGGGCGCGGTAGACGGCGACGCCGAGCGTGCCGACCGTCGCGATGCCCAGGGAGTAGCCGAACTCGCTGCTGACCTGGGTCAGCGACGACGCCGAGCCGGCCTTCTCCGGCGGCGCGGCGCCGACGATCAGGTGCGTGCCCAGGGCCAGGAGCGGGCCGCCGCCGAGGCACCACACCGCGAACCCGGTCACCAGGGGGGCCGACCCCGAGGCGGCGTCCGCCTGGGTGAGGATCAGCAGCCCGGCCACCACGACGGCGAGACCGCCCGCGATGAGGTGACCCGGGCGGAACCGGCGCGCGAGGATCGGGGCGACGAGCATGCTCACCGTGCTGACCGCCATGCCGGGGATCAGGCCCAGCGCCGACTGCAGCGGCGAGAGCCCGTCGACCGACTGGAAGTACTGCGTGACGAACACCAGCGTCGTGCCCGTGAGCATCGTGTAGAGCAGCGCGGCGACGAGTGTGACGGTGAGGGTGGGGTTGGCGAAGAGGCGGAGGTCGAGCAGCGGATCGGCCAGCCGGCGCTGGCGGCGTACGAAGACGGCGCCGAAGGCGAGGCCGACCACGAGGGCGACCAGCGGCAGCGGCCGCCAGCCGTATCTGACCAGCTCCTTGATCCCGTAGACGGCGGGCAGCACGGCGGCCAGGGACAGGGCCACGCTCGCCAGGTCGAGTCGGCCGGCGTCGGGGTTGCGCGACTCCGGCACCACGAACGGGACCACCAGCAGGAGCAGCGCCATGGCCGGCACGGCCAGCAGGAACACCGAGCCCCACCAGAAGCTCTCCAGCAGCACGGCGCCCGCCACCGGGCCGATGATCGCACCCGCCGTGAAGCAGCCCGCCCATATGCCGATGGCCAGCGCCCGCTGCCGGTCGTCGCCGAACATCGTGCTGATCAGCGCCAGGGTGGACGGTGCCAGCGTCGCGCCCGCGACGCCGAGCAGGGCGCGCGCCGCGATGAGCATGACGGGGTCGGTGGCGTACGCCGACAGCACGGACGCGATGCCGAACCCGGCCGCCCCGATCAGCAGCAGCCTGCGGCGGCCGATGCGGTCTCCCAGGGAGCCCGCCGTGATCAGGAAGCCTCCGACCATGAATCCGTAGATGTCGACGATCCACAACTGCTGGGTGGCGCCGGCGCCCAGGCTCGTGCTCAGGTGCGGCAGCGCCAGAAGCAGGACGAAGACGTCGAAGGAGACGGCCAGGGTGGCCAGGGCGAGCGCGCCGAGGCCGATCCACTCGCGCGGGCCGGCTTTGCGCGGTGTGTCGTCTGCAGTCACGTTCTCGAACCTTTCGCGATCGTGGGGCCTCTGGTCCGGGCGGCGGACGGATGGTCTGCACCGCCCGGCGCTCATGGTGACGGCATTCCACGGTTACACGCGATGGGAGCCGCGAAATGCTGCACGGCCGGAGAAAATCGATACGTTTCCGGGGTGAGCACGATGGAAGAAGACGCTCGGCATCGGGGCCGGGCAGGCTATAACTTCAAACTGTGCCTGAGGGCCCGGCTGAGGAAAGGCAATGGCCCGGTCCTCGCGGCCTATTCCGGACAGCCGCGACAATTCGGAGAAATCCCACATGACTCACACAACATCGGCGGACGGCACCACCATCGCGTTCGATCGGTCGGGCGAGGGACCGGCGGTGATCTTCGTGCAGGGCGGCTTCACCGATCGGAGCCACCCGACCTGGAGTGGTCTCGCCGCCGCCCTGTCGCCGCACTTCACGGTCTACAACTACGACCGGCGCGGTCGCGGGGGCAGCGGCGACCACGAGCACTACGCCGTCGAGCGCGAGATCGAGGACCTCGCCGCCCTCATCAAGGACGCCGGCGGTGAGGCCTTCGTCTTCGGCGGCTCCTCGGGCGGCGCGCTCGCGCTGGAGGCGGCGGCCCGCGGGCTTGCCATCACGAAGCTGGCGGTCTACGAGCCTCCGTACATCGTCGGCGACAGCCGCGCCCCGCTCCCGGACGACTTCCAGGAGCAGCTCAGCGCCCTGATCGAGGAGGGACGCCGCGGCGACGCGGTCGAGCTCTTCATGGTCCAGGCGTCGGAGGTGCCCGCCGAGATGGTCGCCGGGATGCGTACCCAGCCGTTCTGGCCTGACGTCGAGGCCGTGGCCCACACCCTTCCGTACGAGGCCGCCGTCGTGGGCAGGGGCAACAGGCTGCCCGCCGAGCGGCTGGCCGGGATCACGATTCCCACCCTGGCCCTGGCCGGCGAGAACAGCCCCGAGTGGCTGCGCCAGGGGGCCAAGGCCGTGTCCGAGACCGTCCGCGACGCCGAGTACCGGGTTCTGGAGGGCCAGGCCCACGACGTCAGCCCGGAGGCGCTCACCCCCGTGCTGAAGGACTTCTTCAACGGCTGAGCGTCCGCTCACCGATCTCCGCATCCCCTCGCCGCGATCTTCGCGCGGCGGGGGGATGTCGCGTTCACGGGGGCTCTGCGATGGCAGGAACCGGAATCCGCTGTCACCTTGCTGCCGCCGTCCCCACCTGGTCGCGCCGCCGTGACGGTACGACGATCGCCGGTGAACGGGTCCCCGGCCGGAAGGCGGCGGTGTCGCGCCGCCCGGCCGGGGCCCGCGCCTTCCCCGCCGGCCGTGCCCCCGAAGGGCACCTCGACAAGGGATGATCAATGTCTGCTTCACTCCGCCGCGTCCTCGTGCTCGGCTGCGGCCTGATCGGCACCTCCGTGGCGCTCGCCCTGCGGGCCGCCGGCGTCCACGTCCGCCTGGCCGACCGGGACCTGCGCGCCGTGCAGCACGCGGAGCGGTTGGGCGCGGGACT
>NZ_MWJN01000078.1:0-42333 GCF_002027145.1 Microbispora sp. GKU 823
GTCGCCGTCCCCCCAGCCCGTCACCGTCGCCCAGCCCCTCGCCGTCGCCCAGGCCCGGCGGCTGCTCGGCACCTACAAGGTGGTCGGCCAGTGGGGCGGCGGTTTCCAGGGTGAGGTCGCGGTCACCGCGGGCGGCTCGGCGATCAAGGGCTGGACCGTGACGTGGACCTACGCCGACGGCCAGACCGTCACCAACGCCTGGAACGCGACGGTCACCGGCAGCGGGGCCGGCGTCACCGCCCGCAACATGAGCTACAACGGCAGCCTCGGCGCCGGGGCCTCCACGACCTTCGGATTCCTCGGGTCGTGGAACGGCACCAACAGCGTTCCCACGCTGTCCTGCACCGCGAGCTGACCCAGAAGACAAGTGCGGGCCGGGTGCGACGCGCACCGGCCCGCGGCCGTGCTCGCGTGAGCGGTCGCGTCGTCCGGGCCGGAGCCATCCGCCGCCCGTCGCACGGCCGCATCAGATGACGTCCGAATCTCAAATCGGTTCGTCCCCCGCGACCTGCCGAAAGCGCCCACACCACCTCACGGCCGCGGATTTCCCCCGCATGGATTCGGCGGATATGGGGAAGGTCTCCTCAATCCCTCGGAAGTGACACAGTTTGGCAACAAAGTCGCTTCAGTCGGGTATCGGGGCAGAGCGCTCCGGTACGACCGCCGCCCCGTGCGGCGGAGACCATCGGATCGAACGATACGGAGGAACGGTGAAGCCGACCAACCCCCACCGCCCGAAAGGACTGTTGTCCGGACCGGGCGGGCCGCGCCGGCGCATCTCCCAACCCATGATCCTCGCGACCGCGTTCGTGCTGACGGCGTCGGGCGGCGTCGGAGTGACGGCGGCTTCCGCCGCCACCCCCGTCACCCCGCCGGACACCGCGGAGCCCGTCGTGACGGCCACCGTGACGATCACGCCGACGGCCGCCCCGACGGAGATCTCCACGGACTCCCCCACGGCGACGCCCACCACCGAGGTGCCCTTGGTGGGCCCGTTCCTCGGCGCGCTGCACGGCGAGGTGGTCGTGCCGACCAAGGACGGGTGCGGCACCGTCACGGTGTTCACCCAGACCGGGCAGGCCGTCGCCGTGGCGGACGACTCGATCACCGTTCGCAGCCAGGACGGCTTCGAGCGGTCGTACGCGATCGGCGACTCCACCCGGACGCTCACCGGGCGCCGGGGCGGCGAGATCCGGCAGGACGCCTGGATCTCCGTGATCGCGTCCGTCCAGCCCGGCACGCAGGCCCCCGCCCCCGAGAGCCCGGCTCCGGAGAGCCCGGCTCCGCCTCCGTCCACCACGCCGACCGTTCCCGAAACCACGCCGACCCCCTCGGAGAGCACGCCGACGCCTCCCGAAACCACGCCGACTCCCCCGGAGGGCACGCCGACGCCTCCCGCCGAAAGCACCCCCGCTCCTCTTCCGAGTGACACCTCGACGACCCCCGCTCCCCCCGCCGAGACGAACTCCACTCCCCCGCAGACCCAGGAGACGACACCCGCCGCCCCTCAGGGGGAGACGGCGACGGCCGCCTACGTCTTCGACCTCTCGCGGCCGAGCAAGCGGCTGTGGTATCTCGGCAAGAGCTCGCCGTACTCGCTGAAGTGGCGCTCGGGGAAGCCCACCTGGCGCGCCCCTGAGCCCTGTCCGACGCCGACGGCCGTTCCCACGGAACCGCCGGCCGCGACACCCGGCCCGGCCACGACCCCCACGGAGACCGCGCCTCCCACGGACAGCGCCGCACCCACCCCCGAGCCCACCGGCACGGACACGCCGACCCCGACTCCCACGTCCTGATCGATCGCAGGCCGGCCCTCGCCCCCTCGGCGAGGCGGCCTGTCACTGCTCCAGGCGGACGGTGACGGTCACGCGGCCCGCTTCGTCGCGTCTGGCGACGGCATGTCCGGTGCGCTCGACCCCGTCCAGTTGCAGCGATATCGGGCCGCCCTCGCCCAGGAAGTTGCGCCACCACGTCTTGGCGTCGGGGAGCTGGACGCCGATCGTGACGGTGTCACCCGCGCGCCGGAAGGCGACGGGCGTGCTGAAGGTGCGTCCCGAGCGGCGTCCCGTGTAGGTGACGACGGTGAGTCGCCTGCTGATCAGCCCGCCCCACCGGGGAGACGCGCGCAACGTCAGGACACAGGAGTTGAAACGGTCGATCGCTCGCCTCGGAAGCGGCCTCCGGTATCGCACAGAACCTCCATCACGACAGGTGTCTCTCGCCGCCAACGTAACCTGCTAAGTGGAGACCCTTGTCCACCAAGGCGGCCGGGCGGCTGCGTGCCGACTTCTCGCCGGACGACCTCGCCCTGCTGCTCATGGCCAACTGCGGCGTCGTCGCCGGCTCCGCAGGGGAGGCCGGGGTCGCGTCCCGGCGACTCGTGGCCTACCTGCTCGGCTCCTTCCGCGCCGAACAGGCCGACCCCCTCCCGCCGCCCGCCCGGCTCAGCCTGCACGACGTCCTGAACTCACCCACCTCCGCCACTCGTCCCGTACGGCGGGCCGGCGCCGGGCCGACCGCGCATCAAGGAACCACGGCGCCTCAAGGAACCGGTGACCGGTGACCGCAGCCGGGAAGCTTGTTGCGAACTATTCGCAATAGCAAGACAATTGCGTTCCTGCCGCCCGATGTCGCGGCGGGCCGATACGGCTCGCCGGGCGTCGGCCGGCCCCTTCTGGAGGACGCATGGGTGAGCACGTGGGCCGGGCCCCGCTGCGTCAGATACTCGCGCTCGCCGTGCCCGCGCTCGGGGTTCTGGCCGCCGAGCCGCTCTATCTGCTCGTCAACACGGCCATGGTGGGCCACCTCGGCGCGGTGCCGCTCGCGGGGCTGTCGGTCGGCGGGATCGTGCTGGCGCAGATCTCCTCCCAGATGACGTTCCTGTCCTTCGGCACGACCGCCCGCGCGGCCCGGCTGCACGGCGCGGGCCGCAGGGCCGACGCCGTGGCCGAGGGGGTGCAGGCGACCTGGCTCGCCGCGATCGCGGGACTGGTGATCACGGTGGCGGGACAGTTGCTCGCCGTGCCGGTCGCCGGTCTGCTCACCGGTGACGGCCGGGTCGCCGACGCGGCGGTGAGCTGGCTCAGGATCGCCCTGCTCGGCGCTCCGCTGATCCTGATCACCATGGCCGGGAACGGCTGGATGCGCGGCGTGCAGGACATGCGGCGCCCGCTGCGCTACGTGCTCGCAGGCAACGTCGTCTCCACCGCGCTGTGCCCGGTGCTGGTGTACGGGCTCGGCTGGGGGATCGACGGCTCGGCGGTCGCCAACGTGGCCGGGCAACTGATCTCCGCGGCTCTGTTCGTGCGGGCGCTGCGGGCCGAGGGCGTGCCGCTCGCTCCGGTTCCGGCCGCGATGCGCGCCCAACTCGGCCTGGCGCGCGACCTGGTGCTGCTCGGCCTGGCCTTCCAGGCGTGCTGGGTGTCGGCGACCGCGGTCGCCGCCCACACCTCCGCCGCGGCGGCCGGCGCCCACCAGGTGGTGTTCCAGCTGTGGATGTTCCTGGCCTTCGTCCTCGACGCGCTGGCCATCGCCGCCCAGGCGCTGGTCGGGGCCGCGCTCGGCGCGAACGACGCGGACCGCGCGCGCCGCCTGGCCTGGCAGGTGACCGGCTGCGGGCTGGTCTTCGGAACCCTGCTCGGCGTGGTGTTCGCGGCGCTGGCCGGATTCCTCCCCCACGTGTTCACCACCGACGCGACGGTGCTGGCCGAGTTGCCCGGCGCCTGGTGGTTCTTCGTCGCGCTGCAGCCGATCGGCGGCGTCGTGTTCACGCTGGACGGAGTGCTGCTCGGCGCCGGGGACGCGGCATACCTGCGTACGGCGACGGCGAGCGGGGCGGTGCTGGGGTTCCTGCCGGTGGTGTGGGCCTCGCTGCGATTCGGCTGGGGGCTGGTGGGGATCTGGTCGGGGTTGTCGGCCTTCCTGCTGATCCGACTGATCACCGTGCTGGCCCGGCTGAGGTCGGGCCGCTGGGCCGTGGTCGGCGCCGTACGG
Organism: Microbispora sp. GKU 823; assembly: GCF_002027145.1. Classification (NCBI taxonomy): domain Bacteria; kingdom Bacillati; phylum Actinomycetota; class Actinomycetes; order Streptosporangiales; family Streptosporangiaceae; genus Microbispora; species Microbispora sp. GKU 823. Next base: position 3,994 of record NZ_MWJN01000078.1, read on the forward strand.
TGATCCGGCCGCGTACGGCCCGGTCTCCCGTCGACGTGCCAGGGGTGTCAGCCGCGCGAGGACACGTCGGCGAAGTAGGCCCTCAGGAGCCTGCGCCCCTGCTCGATCATGGCGGGGTCGCCCTCCGGTGAGGCCGTGAAGGCGAGCTGGAGGGCGGCCGCCGTGGCCTGGATGGCCAGCCGCATCACGCGGTACGGATCGGGCAGCGGCGGCAGCCCGGCCTCGTCCAGCGCGAAGTGGTAGAGCCGCTCGGCCAGCACGTCCCCGCCCTCCTTCGCCTCGCCTGGGGGCAGGAACGTCGCCCCGCCCGGCCGGGTGTCGGCGAAGTCGACCACGGTGTAGCCGGGGACCGTCCTGCGCATCTCGACCGTCTCGATCAGGACGAGCTCCGCCGCGCGCGGCCAGGTGAGCGCGCCCTCCGCGGCCTCCGCCGCCACTCGGCGGCGCAGCCGCACCAGCAGCAGCTCCAGGTTGCGCAGCGCCAGCTCGCGCAGCATGCCGGGCTTGCCGTCGAAGAACTGGTAGATGGTGCCGCTCGGCACTTCGGCCCGCCTGGCGACGTCGACGATGGTCAGCGCGTCGAGGCCCACCTCGTCCAGGAGACGGGCGCAGGCGTCGAGGATGCGCTCGACCCTGTCGATGCTGCGCTTCTGGACCGGCCGCCGCCGGACGCCGGGATTGTCCACCGATCAGTCTTAACATAACGCCCTGTCATGTTCTAACGTGGCACCCTCTCATGTTTTGGAACCTCGAAGGAACCGCATGGACGAGGTGCGCGTCACGCCCGTCGAACGGGTGACCACCGGATGGATGACCCTGCTGGCGCTCGCCCAGATGGGCGTCATCATGGCGATGACCGTCGGCAACCAGATCCTGCTGCCCTCCCATGTGGCGCACATCGACCCGGCGCACAAGGAGGCGTCGCTGGCGACCGTGTTCGCCGTCGGCGCCGTCTGCACGATCATCGCCAACCCGCTGTTCGGCGCCATGTCCGACCGCACCCGTTCCCGGTTCGGCCGGCGCGTCCGTGGATCGTGGGGGGAGCGCTGGTCTGCGCCGCGTCCCTGGTGTTCCTCGCCTGGCAGGAGTCGCTGGCCGGACTGGTCGTCGGCTGGGCGGTGGCCCAACTGGCGTTCACCGCCGCCCTGGCCGCGGCGATCGCCACCGTGCCCGACCAGGTGCCCGTCCGTCAGCGGGGCAAGGTGTCCGCGCTGGCGGGCGTGGGCCAGTTGACCGGGCCGCTGCTGGGCGGGGTCGTGGCCACCGTCCTGCTGACCGGCGCGAAGGCCGGATTCCTCTCGATGGCGGCGCTGATCCTGCTGCTCGTGCTGCCGTTCGGCCTGTTCACCCGCGAACCCGCGGAAATGCCTGCCGCCGCCCTTATCGTCGGAACCACCGCGCGCGCCGCCGCACCCGTCACCGCCGCCGCGGGCACGGCGGGGTCGCCGCCGTTCGGCCTGCGGTCCTTCCTGCGCGGCCTGTGGGTGAGCCCGCGCCGGCATCCCGACTTCGCCTGGGCCTGGACGAGCAGGCTGATGATCACCCTCACGCTCGCGATGGCGATCGGCTATCTGCAGTACTACCTGCGGGACGCCGTCCACTACGAGCGGCTCTTTCCCGGTTCGACCGTCGAACAGGGCGTCGTGGTCCTCGTGGCGGTGTTCACGCTGAGCAGCGTCGTGCCGACCCTGCTCGCGGGCTGGCTGTCCGACCGGTACGGCAGCCGCAGGCCCGCCGTCTTCGTCGGCGGCCTCACGATGGCCGCGTCGGGACTGGTGCTGACGATCCTGACGAGCTGGTCCGCCGCCATCGCGGCGTCCGTCCTGCTCGGCGCGGGCTACGGCATGTTCGCCGCCGTCGACCAGGCGATGGTCACCCAGTTGCTGCCCGCCGACGCCGACCGGGCCAAGGACCTCGGCATCGTGAGCCTGGCCAACTCCGCGTCCAACACGCTGGGCCCGGTGATCGCCGCACCCCTGGTCACCTCGGCCGGCGGTTACCCGCTCATGTACGGCGTGGCGGCGGGCTTCGCCACGCTCGGGGCCTGTCTGATCTGGAGGATCCGCGGTGTCCGCTGAAACCGAGAGCCCCACCCAGCCGTACGACCAGGGCGCCTGGTGGCGTGACGCGGTGGTCTACCAGGTGTATCCGCGCAGCTTCGCCGACGCGAACGGCGACGGCGAAGGGGACCTGCCCGGCGTGCTGTCCCGCCTCGGCCACCTGGCCGACCTGGGGGTGGACGCGATCTGGCTGAGCCCGTTCTACCCCTCGCCGCTGGCCGACGGCGGCTACGACGTGGCCGACTACTGCGACGTCGATCCCCGGTACGGCACGCTCGCGGACTTCGACGCGCTCGTGGCGGCGGCCGCGGCGAAGAACATCAAGGTGATCGTGGACATCGTCCCCAACCACTGCTCGGCCGAGCATCCGTGGTTCCGTGCGGCGCTGGCCGCCGGTCCCGGCAGCCCCGAGCGCGACCGGTTCGTCTTCCGCGACGAGCCGAACAACTGGCAGTCCGTGTTCGGCGGCCCGGCCTGGACCCGGGTGCCCGACGGGCAGTGGTATCTGCACTTGTTCGACTCCGGGCAGCCCGACTGGAACTGGCGGCACCCCGACGTGGTCGCCATGTTCGAGCGGGTGCTGCGGTTCTGGCTCGACCGGGGCGTGGCCGGGTTCCGGATCGACGTGGCCAACATGCTGTTCAAGCAGGACGGCCTGCCCGACGTGGTCCCCGGCAGCCAGGGCGGCCCGCTCACCCCGGGTCACGCGCCCGTGCCGTACGAACACCAGCCGGAGCTGCTGGACCTCTACCGGTCCTGGCGGAAGATCCTCGACTCCTACCCCGGGGCGCGCGGCACGGTGGCGGAGATGTGGTTCGGCCATCCCGACCAGGCCAGGCCCTACCTGTCCGGAGACGGGCTGGCCCAGCTCTTCGGCTTCGGCCTGATGCCGGCCCCGTGGTCGGCCGAGGAGTTCCGTACGGTCATCGACCGGTCGCACCGGCTGGCGCGTGAGACGGGCGGGTCGATCCCGTGGGTGCTGGGCAACCACGACGTGCCGCGCATGGTGACCAGGTTCGGCGTCGACCAGGACCTGGTCCGCGCGCCGACCCCGGAGGTGCTGCTCGGCCGGATGGACGTGGACGTGGAGCTGGGCACCAGGCGCGCACGTGCGGCGGCGCTGCTGCTGCTCGCCCTGCCCGGCGGGGCGTACATCTACCAAGGGGACGAACTGGGCCTGCCGGAGCATCTCACCATTCCGGACGAGGCCCGGCAGGATCCCATGTTCGAGCGCACGCTGCGCACGTTCATCGGCAGGGACGGCTGCCGGGTGCCCCTCCCCTGGTCCGGCGCCGCTCCGCCGTACGCCTTCGGGGGCGGTGACACCTGGCTGCCGCAGCCGGAGGACTGGGCGGCGCTGACCGTGGCTGCGCAGCGGGACGACCCCGGCTCGACGCTGAACCTCTACCGCGCCGCGCTCGCCATCCGGCGCGACCACCCCGCGCTCGGCGACGGCGACCTGACCTGGCTGGACACGCCTCCCGGCGTGCTGGCCTTCGCCCGCGACCCCGGCTTCACGCTCATGGTGAACTTCGGCGCCGAGCCGGTGCCGCTCGCCTGGCACCACGACGTGCTGCTCGCGAGCGGGCCGCTCGAGGGCGACCTGCTGCCGCCCGACACCGGAGTGTGGCTGTCGTGACCATCGAAACCGAACCGGGGTTGTGGCTGCTCACCACCCCGTCCAGCGCGTACGTCGTGCGGCTCGGGCCGGACGGCGCGCCGCGCTGTGCCCACTGGGGGCCGCGGCTCACGCTCGGCCAGGCCCGCGCGCTGCCCGCCGGCCCCGAGGAACTGCCCGTCGAGGGCGGCGGCCGGTTCGGCGTGGCGGGCCTGCAGGTCAGGTATGGCGACGCCGTACGCGGGGTCGAGTGGCGTCACGTCGGTCACGACATCGACGGCGGCCACCTGACGATCAGGATGGCCGACCGGCACTACCCGCTGGAGATAGACCTGCACTACCTGGTCAGGCCGGACAGCGACGCCGTCGACCGCTGGACGACCCTGCGCAACACGGGTGACGGGCCGATCACGGTCCTGCGCTGCGACTCGGCGGCCTGGGCGGTGCCGCGGCGCGAGGACTACCGGCTGACCCACGTCACGGGCGAGTGGGGCGCGGAGTTCCAGGTCAGGCGTACGGCCCTGGCCGTGGCCGATACCGTGCTGACCAGCAGGCGCGGGCACAGCGGCCACCACGCCAACCCGTGGGTGATGCTCGACGCGGGCGACGCGACCGAGGACCGCGGCGAGGTGTGGAGCGCGGCGCTGGCCTGGAGCGGAAGCTGGCGCATCACCGTCGAGCGCGACCACGACGGCCGCGCGGGCTGGAGCGGCGGGTTCGGGCACGAGGGGGTGACCTGGCGGCTCGGACCCGGCGAATCCCTGGAGACGCCGGCGTTCACCGGGATCTATTCGGCCGAGGGGTTCGGCGGGGTCAGTCACCGGTGGCACGACCACGTCCGCCGCCACGTGCTGCCCGCGCCCGGCCGGGTGAGGCCGGTGGTCTACAACTCCTGGGAGGCGACCGAGTTCGACATCTCCCAGGACCAGCAGATGGAGCTGGCCGAGCTCGCCGCGGGCATCGGCGTGGAGCTGTTCGTGATGGACGACGGCTGGTTCGGCGGGCGCGCCGGCGCCTTCGCGGGCCGTACGGGCGAGACGGCGGGCCTGGGCGACTGGTGGCCGAACCCCGACCGCTTCCCCGACGGCCTCACCCCGCTGATCGACCACGTGAAGCGGCTCGGTATGGCATTCGGCCTGTGGGTGGAGCCGGAGTCGGTCAATCCCGACAGCGAGCTCTACCGCACCCACCCCGAGTGGGTGCTGCGCCAGCCCAACCGGCGCGCGACCGAGATACGCGACCAGCTCCTGCTCGACTTCTCCCGGGACGACGTCGCCGAGTGGGCGTACGACCGGCTGGACGAGCTGGTGGCGCACAACGACATCGCGTTCCTGAAGTGGGACATGAACCGGCCGATCACCGAGGCCGGCGACGAGGTGTGGGTGCCGTACATCAGGAACGTGTACGCCGTGATGGACCGGCTGCGCGCGGCCCACCCGCACCTGACGATCGAGGGCTGCGCGAGCGGCGGGGGCCGTGCCGACCTCGGGATGCTCGCCCGCACCGAACAGATCTGGACCTCGGACAACACCGACGCCGCCCAGCGGATCGCGATCCAGCACGGCTACGGCCAGGTCTATCCGGCCTGCACGATGGGCGCCTGGGTGACCGACAGCCCCAACGCGCTCACCGGCCGGCCGACGCCGCTGGCCTTCCGCTTCCACGTCGCGATGTCCGGTGCGCTCGGCATCGGCGGCGACCTGCTGCGCTGGAGCCCGGCCGACCTGGAGCAGGCGAAGCGCCTCGTCGAGCAGTACAAGCTGATCCGCCCGGTCGTCCACGAGGGCCGGATGGACCGCCTCGCCGACTGGGCCGTGCAGTACACCCTCGATCCGCACGTCGTGGTGTTCTCCTGGCGGCCGACCACGCTGGTCCGCGTGACGGCCCCCGTACGGCTGAAGGGCCTGGACCCGGACGGCGTCTACCGCGACGAGGACACCGGGAAGACGCACCACGGCACGCTGCTGATGAGCCACGGGCTGCCCCGGCCGTGGCCGTTCGACGCCACCAGCGAACTGAAGAGGCTCACCCGTGTCGGATAACCCGATCCCGGAATACCCGCGGCCCCAGCTCGTCCGCGACAGCTACCTCAACCTCAACGGCCGCTGGGAGTACGCGATCAGGGACTACGCCCCCGAGACGTACGACGGCGAGATCCTCGTGCCGTACTCGCCTGAGGCGCCGCTGTCCGGAGTGAACCGGCAACTGCTGCCCGGGGAGACCCTCTGGTATCGGCGCCGGTTCGACCTGCCGGACGACTTCGCCGACGGGCGGGTGATCCTGCACTTCGGCGCGGTCGACCAGACCTGCCGGGTGTGGGTCAACGACGACGAGGTCGGCGGTCACACCGGCGGCTACCTGCCGTTCTCGTTCGACGTCACCGACGCGCTGCGCCCGTCGGAGAACGTCCTGGTCGTCGCCGTGCGGGACGACACCGGGAACGGCTCGCGGGGCAAGCAGCGGCTGCGGCGCGGCGGCATCTGGTACACCGCCCAGTCGGGCATCTGGCAGACGGTCTGGGCCGAGCGCGTCCCGGAGGTCCACGTCGAACGGCTCACGCTGACCCCGCTGCTCGGCGACTCCTGCGTGGAGGTGACGGTCCACGCACCCACGGGAGAGGCGCATGTCGAGATCTCGGCCGGAGGCGAAGCGGTCGCACGGGTCACGGTGCCGGCTGAGCGGCCGGTGCGGGTCCCCCTGCCCGAGGTTCGCGCCTGGAGCCCAGAAGATCCCTTTCTGTACGACGTCGCCGTGTCGCTCGGCGCGGACCGCGTGCGGAGCTATTTCGGCATGCGCTCCTTCTCGGTCGGGCCCGACGCCGACGGCGTCCCCCGGCTGCTGCTGAACGGCCGGCCGTACTTCCACGCCGGGGTGCTCGACCAGGGCTACTGGCCGGACGGCCTCTACACGCCGCCGTCCGACGAGGCGATGATCCATGACATCGCCACGATGAAGCGGCTCGGCTTCACCATGCTGCGCAAGCACATCAAGATCGAGCCGCTGCGCTGGTATCACCACTGCGACCGGCTCGGCATGCTCGTCTGGCAGGACATGGTCAACGGCGGCGAGCCGTACCGTCCGTGGGTGATCACCACACCCGCGTTCCTGCCCTTCGTACGGATGGACGACCGCCGCCACCGCCGGTTCGGCCGGGCCGACGCGGCGGGCCGTACGGCGTTCGAGGCCGAGACGCGCGCCACGGTCGAACACCTGCGCAACGTGGTGAGCCTGGCGGTCTGGGTGCCGTTCAACGAGGGCTGGGGCCAGTTCGAGGCAGCGCGGATCGCCGCGGAGGTCGCCCGGCTCGACCCGACGCGTACGGTCGACCACGCCAGCGGCTGGCACGACCAGCGCGCGGGCGACCTGCGCAGCCTGCACGTCTACTTCCGCCGGTTCCGCCCGCCGCGCCCGGACGGCCGGGTGCTCGTGTTGTCCGAGTACGGCGGATACAGCCTGCGCGTCGAGGGCCACGTCTGGGGCGAGAAGGAGTTCGGCTACCGCCGGTACCGTACGGCGGACGCGCTCGGCGAGGCGTTCGCCCGGCTGCACGAGGAGCAGATCATCCCGGCTGTCGCGCGCGGCCTGAGCGCGACCGTCTACACCCAGGTGTCCGACGTCGAGGACGAGATCAACGGCCTGCTCACCTACGACAGGGCGGTGCTCAAACTCCCCGAGGACCTCGTACGCTCGATCACGGAAAGGCTCAGGTTCGCATGACCACGCACGAGCGGGAGATCACCGAGCCGGTCGACCTGTGCCTGCCGGACGGGCGGCTCAACCCCGGCGCGGTGGGCTGGACCCGCCGTCCTCTGCACCGGGGCAACCTGCGCGGCTGGGGACGGCGCAAGCGCTGGGAATACTGGGGGATCGTCACCCCCCGCCACATCGTCGGCCTGGTCGCGTCGTCGCTGGACTACGCCGCGGTGAACGGGGTGTACGTGCTCGACCGGGACACCCGTGTGGAGCTCGCCAAGGACGTCGTGGTGCCGCTGGCCCGCGGCGCCGTCTTCCCCGACCGCAGCGGCGCCGGGACGGCGTCCGTACGGGGCGGTGGTGTGACGATCGACATCGAGCAGAGTGCCCTCGGCACGGCGATCCGGGCCGTGGCGCCCGGTGTCGAGCTCGATCTGGAGGTGCCGCTGCCGGAGGGTCACGAGTCGCTCGGCGTGGTGGTGCCGTGGGGGCCGAACCGGTTCCAGTACACGGTGAAGGACGTCGGCCGCCCGGTGCGCGGGCGGCTGCGGCTGGAGTCGGCCGAGTTCACCGTCGACGAGGCGGACTCGTTCGCCGTGCTCGACCACGGCCGCGGGAAGTGGCCGTACTCGATCACGTGGAACTGGGCGGCGGGCAGCGGGCCCGGCCGGGCGATCCAGCTCGGCGGCAGGTGGACCGACGGCACCGGCTCCACCGAGAACGCCCTGTTCGTCGGGGGCCGCCTGCACAAGATCGGCGACGAGCTGGAGTGGTCGTACGACCGGACCGACTGGCTGCGGCCGTGGCGGATCATCGGCCCCCGGGTGGAGGTGGAGTTCCACCCGTTCCACGAGAAGGCGGCCCGCACCGAGCTCGGCCTGGTGGGCAACGAGACGCACCAGTGCTTCGGCCACTTCTCCGGGCGGGCCCGGGCCGACGACGGCGCCTGGGTGGACCTCGACGGCCTCACCGGCTGGGCCGAGGAGGCCCGCAACCGCTGGTGATCCACCGGGCCCGGACGCCTTCGTGCCCCTCCACGCACGTCGCGTACGGGTAGTCGTGGAGGGCAGAGCCTGGGCTCCGGCGGATCGGTCGCCGGAGCCCTTGTCCCTGCTCTGCGGAATGAATCGCTTCCGGGCTTCATTCCGCAGGCCGTCAGGCCGGCCTTCTAATTGACACAGGCGACCAATTCGGGGAGTACGTTGGAGCAGTGGCCCGCGACGCAGACGTCCCAGAGGATGTCGTCGAGGTCCGAGCGGGAGCAGCTGTTCCGGAAGCACTCGTTCCGGAAGGGTTCATTCCGGAAGGGTTCGTTCCGGAAGCTGACGTTTTCGAAGGTGTTGTTGAACCCGTCGGTACACGGGTTGGTACAACCCCAGCCAGTTGGGACGGTCGAGGCGCTCGCGGCCGTGGCGCCCGCGGCGAGGGCACCACCGCCGAGCGCGGTGGAAAGTGCGAGTCCGGCGATGACCTTCTTGAGCTTGGGCATTTCGTCCCCCTCTAAAGGATCAACTGCCTAATGTGTGCGTCATCCCTAAATGAACAGGAATGTCGCATAATGACCGTTAAGTGGTCATTGCCCCGCGACGTCATTGTTTCCCGGCAGAACTAGCAACAAACGGTGATCTACGGTATTTAATGCCGCATTGTCCGATTGAGAGCCCTCACGGAGCACTTATGACGCCTTTATCCCTTAATGTCCGATTTGGACTCGCCTACTTGGGAGTGCGGCAGGCGTCGTCCGACCGCAGTCTGCCGTCCAGAGCGTCCCTGAGCGCGTCGGAGAAGTGGTGGAAGTCGGGGGCCACGGCGGACGTGGTCGTCGCCAGGGGAAGCAGGCATGTTCGGAACACCTGGCTGAACGTGGCGTAGTAGGCGGACATGGGGCGCGGCCTCGCGTGGTCCACCGCCCGGTGAACCTCACGGGCGAACCCGGCGAGTTGCTCGCCAGTGATCTCGGTGTCCCGCTCGGCGGGGTGGGCCGCACCGTCCGCATCGTCAGACGTGACCTCTCGGCACGTCCGTGCGGTCTTCGGTGTCTCGTACTCCTCGTACAGAGCCGCGACCACCGGCGGATAGCCGGCGCAGGCGAACAACCACTCCTGGGTGCGCTCGGAGATCAGGTGGTAGATGAGGTCCTTCGCCTCCTCCTTGTGCGGGGAGTCCTTGGCGATGGCGAGGTCGACGCCTCCCAGCACGCCGGTCCCCGGGAACGAGAGGACCTTGAATTTCAGGGACCCGTCGTCGTTGCGCATCAGCGGGTCGGCGGCCAGCCGGTTGAAGGCGAACGGCCAGTTGCGCATGTAGCCCACGCGGCCCGTACGGAAAGCCTGGAGGCTGCTCTCCTCTCGTAGCCTGCTCTCGTCCCGCAGCTTGGGCTTACCGTCCTTGACCGTGAACAGGGCCTCGCGCCAGGTGCCCAGCGCGTCCAGCATCTTCTTGCCGTTGTCCTCCTCGTCGAGGACGACGTTTCCCTCGTCGTCGAAGACGACGGCTTTGTTCCCCGCCTCCTCGCCCTGAGCCTCCTCGTCCTGGGCCGAGAAGATCGCTTCGAGCAGGTTGACGGTGCCGCCCTCGTAGTCGTCGAACTGCGCCGCATAGCCGTGATCCTTGGCCAGTTCGAGGAACTTCTTCGTGTCCCGCGGCGGATCCGGTTTGTCGGTTCGCCAGTACAGGAGCGGAGCGTCGGCGGCGAACGGCACCGCGAACTGCTCTCCGTCGACCTGACCGGTCTCCAGCGACTTGCGCAGGAAGTATTGCTCCGGAGGGCCGCCCAGCTTGCCGGGGTCCAGCTCGAACTTCTCGAGATAGTGGTTCCTGGCGAACTCGGTGATGTAGGCGACGTCCAGGAGGAGCACGTCATAGGCGCATCGCTTGGACTGCGCCGCGGCGGCCAGCTCGGAACGCTGCTCGTCGGAGGACTCGGAGATCTCGACCAGCGTCGCCTTCAGCGGATCCTTCTTCAGCCTGCGCTGCTCGTCGTTCCACGCCTTGATCACATTGTGGCGTACGCCGCCGGCGCCGATCTCCGCCCCCGTTCCTATGACGAGGTCGTCCGGACGGCCGGGGCAGGCGTTCTGCGAGGACGCCGGCCCGTAGTGCTGGCTGACCGCGATCACGAACAGCGCGCCCGCCAGGAAGCAGGCCACGGCGAGCCGGAGGTGGAACCTCGTGAAGCGATCGAACCATCGGTTCCAGAACGCCCCGCGGGGTCCCGCCGCCATCACGACCACTCCCTGAACTGGAAGATCATCCGCCCGAGCGCTCCCGCGACATCCGTACCGGTCGTGTCGTCGCACACGACGTGTTTGGCGGGCGGCTCGGCCGACCCCGGCGGCCCGTCGGACGGCGACGGCCGCACCGCACGAGGGGCCTCAAGACCGTCCGGACACTTCCCTCCGAACGTGAGGATGTAGAGGTTCGATATGTGCTCGGCCTTATCCAGCGCGCGCCTGATGGACTGTCCCGCCTTCGCGGGGTCGGGTTCGTCGTTGAAAGGGCCCCCGTCGGTGATGACGGCGAGCGAATTCGCCGGGTGGCCCAACCCGCCGATCACCGTGGAGATCGGCTCGTCGAAACCCGACTGCGTGTCGTCCGCGATCCATCGCAGGATCTCGCCATAACCGCTCGGGCCCGCTCCGCCGTCCGCGTCGCCCTCCCGCGCCATGGGCGCCTTCGCGATCCCCTTGCCATCGGCGAAGAACTTGCCCGCGGAGACCTGGTCGGTGTCCGTGAGGATCTGCCTTACTTCGGCCAGGGCGTCGTGCAGGTCGGAGGCGGACGCGGTGGGAGACCGTGCCATGGAACCCGATCCGTCCACCATGATCTGAAGATCGACCCGGTGACCCGGCCGGGCGGCGTCCACGGATATCCGGGCCGGAGACGACGGCTGTGGTCCCTCCCGGGCGGAATCGAACAGTTTGTTGTGCGCGAGCCACGTGGCGAAGGCGTCCAGCGCCTCCCGGCGGGCCGGATCCTCCGACCAGTCGATCTCCACGAACGGATAGTCGAGCGTGGGCAGGTCCACGGACGAGGCCGTGGTCAGCGCCGCTCTTCCCTCGATCGGATTGTGCGCGCACCCCTCTATGCCCATGTCGCCGCCACGGTTGTACTCGTCGGCGCTGTGCGACGGAACCAGCGCCACCAGCTTCGCCCAGCCCTCGTCCGTCTCCTTCTGGTCGGTGCCTCTCAGATGGCACAGCAAGGCGTTGGCGCTGTTGTCGAAGGTCGCACGCGGTGCGGTGCCGCCGGACTCCGATCCGGCCCGGTTCAGGGTCGTGGCCACGATCGCGCCGGACGTGGAGAACGCGGGCTGCGGGTAGACGAGCGACATGCCCTTGCTCCGGGCCCGCCGCACGATCTCGGCAAGCGGGTAACCCGCGCTCTCCAACTCGCTGGTGAGGAGATCGTTCCTCGCGGCGCCGAACACCGCGATCGACATGTGGTCCGTCCCCACCTGCTCGGGCATCTTGTGCAGGAGGGAATTCAGGCTGCCCGTTTTCTCGGGCCCGCTTTTCGTCTTCCCATCTCCCTTATCCGGCACGTCCTGGACGACGAGGTCGAACTCCGCGGAACTGGTGGGAATCCAGGCGTCAGGGGTCAGGCCGAGCATCCGGCGATAGGGTTCGTCGTTTTGCAGCGCGTCGTCCCGGAGCCACTCGTTTCGGAAGCCGTAGCGCATTTCCTCGATCGTCGGCGCGACGCCGACCGCTATCCGAACCGGTGCGCATCCGTCTTTCCGCTGCTCCTTCGTATAAGCCGCGGCCCTCTTGCTCAGCGCCGCCACGTTCTCGAGAGCGGTGATGACACGCAACTCTCGCGGGGGCTCACACGGGCCGGGCGGCGCGACCACTTTGACGACCACCAGCCCCAACCAGGCCGGTGAACGCCCCCAGGCCACGCGGCGATGTAGCCGACCGCCAGGGGCAGCAGCATCCGGCCCGCCCAGCTGCGCAGTCCCTGCGGCCACTGGATCCGGCGGAAAGGCCAGAGGACCACCGTGGCAACGGCCGCCGCCCACCGGCCCGACGTCCCGACCTTGCCCCGCCACAACGGATAGCAGCAGGTGATCACGAGCGCCCCGACGGACGCGGGAACGGTGATGAGCGGAGTGACCGGCGCCTGCTCGATGAGACTCTGCAGCCTGTTGGAGAAGGGCGTCGCCACCGCCGTCGCCACTCCCGTCGCCACGGAAGTGATCGCTGCGGTCAGCGCCGTGGTGATCAATCCGGATCGGCTGTTGGAGTGCTGCTCCTGTTTGTTTCGGTTTTCTCCGTTTATTTCCGGACTTTCTCCTGAGGATCGATCCGGACTTTCTCCTGGTGGGGGCACGGGGGCGGACATGAGGAAGAGCCTGTTCGACGGGCTGGGTGATCCGGCCGCCGCCGGATCACGAAAGACCGACCCCTATTGTGCGCGGCGCTGTCAGGAAATGTAACCCCTTTCTTACAAACAGCCACCGTACCGCTGCTCGCTGTCGTGCGTATCGCGGTCTCAGCCCGCGCGCAGCATGGTGACGAGCGCGTGCGCGACGTCGAGGAACCGCTCACGCGAAGAGGTCGTCGTCTGAAGATCGACGAACGCCTCATGCGCTCCGGCCTCGGCGAGGGTCAGCAGGTAGTCGGCGACCTGCCGTACGGTTCCCGCGTGCGGCACCTGGTCGGCGGGCGCCGGCGAGTCGGTGATCGCCGGATTGACCCGCACCACCATGCGCAGGGCGGACGGGTCCCGGCCCGCGCGTGACGCGGCCTCCAGCGCCAGGCCCCACAGAGCGGTCAGGTAGGGCATGGGCATGGCCGCGCTCAGCCAGCCGTCGGCCCGCCGGCCGACCCTCTCCAGCGCCGGAGGCGTGTACCCCGCGAGCAGGATCGGCGGGCGCGGCCGCTGGCAGGGCTTGAGGTCGATGTGCGACGGCGGCACCGTCCACAGCGCGCCCTTGTGCTCGACCACCTCACCGGTCCAGACGGCCTCCATCAGGTCGAGCGTCTCCTCCAGCCGGTCTCCCCTTCCCCTCCAGGGCACCCCGGTCGCGGCGTACTCGTCGCGGAGCCAGCCGAGACCGATGCCGACGTCCAGCCGTCCGTGGCTGAGCAGGTCGAGCGAGGTCAGCGTACGGGCGAGCAGGACGGGCGGCTGCCACAGCGCGTTGAGCGTGCTGGTCCCCAGCCGGATCTCCCGCGTGCTGACCGCGGCAAGCGTCAGTGCGGTGAGCGGGTCGAAGAAGGTCCCGAACGCCGGGGGGACCGTCCCGTCCCCTCCGGGGTACGGATCGCTGGGCGTCAGCGGGAGCAGGATGCGGTCGCCCGCCCACAGGCTGTCGTAGCCCATCGCTTCGAGATCCGTGCTCGCCCGCCGGATGAATTCCGGGTCGGCGAACGCGCCGTACTGAGGGACCGCGTATCCGAGCCGCATGAGTCTTTCCTTCGCAACTGCGCCGGTAGAAGATCGCCCTGATCGGGCGTCGGCGGAGACGCTAGGAAGGCCCGCTTGCGGAAAACTTGGACAAGCCGGGATTCAGGGTCCAAGAGCGTCCCAAGGCTGGGGTTACCTGTGGACCGTGGTCGAAACCGGTAGGACGAAGGTTCCCGCGCGCCGCTCCTCGGCTGCGGCGAACGTAAGGGACATCGGCAGGTCGAGCGGACGCCCGGTCCGGCTGCCTGTCACGGCGGCCGGCCGGGCCGGGCGAATTCCGATCTCAGCGCTGGAACGCCGACTCCGGGGCGTCCGCCCCGGACGTCCGCTCAGGCGCCGACGGCCGCCTCCGCGGACTTCTCCGTGTGGTCCGCGGCGGACTCACCGCGGGAGTCCTCGGCGGCGGCATCCTCGGTGGCGGCGTCAGGGTGCGCCGCGATGAACTGCTCGATGACCTCGTCGGCCATCTTCCCGCGCGCGGGCACGTCCAGCCCCTGCTCGCGGGCCCATTCGCGCACGTCCGTCAGGGTGTAGCCGCGCAGACGCGGGGAGGTGTCTGCGGCCTTCTTCGACCGCGTCGCCTGCTTCACCTCACGGGCGTTCTCCAGCACTTCCTCGATGAACGCGAGGGCCTCGCTCAGCCGCTGCTGGTTCGCGTCGGACAGGTCGATGGCGAAGGTCCGGTTCAGCAGCGGGAACTCCCGTCTCGCCACATCGTCGCCCTCGGAGTGGTCGAGGTCGTCAACCAGTATCACCTTCTGCGCCACGTGCAGCCCTTCCAGGGTGGATCTCCGTCTATCTGGACCGTGGCATCCTACTGGTGCTTCCCTCACCGGCCCGCCTTCCCGTCGACGACCAGCCTGCGCAGCTCCTCCATGCTCACCTCGGCGGGGTGGCCGGAGACGGCCAAGACGGCACCGGGAAACGGGCCCGTATCAGGATGCAGAGGAGACAGGGCTCAGGAGCCGGTGTGGAGGCGGCGGTGCAGCGCGCGGACCTCGTCCACCAGCGCGGGCACGGGCCCGGCCACCCGCACACCGGGCGCGACCTCGCCGACCGGGAGCGTACGCACCGGCGGGGGCGGCACGTCCCACTCGGCCAGCCACTGGGCGAGCTGGGCCGACGACACCACGTAGACGATCCGCCCCAGCCCCACCCACGCGTGCGCCGCCGCGCACATCGGGCAGTGCTCGCCGGACGTGTAGACCGTGGCCTTCGCGCGTTCCTCCGGCGTCATGTTCCCCGCGGCCCAGCGCGCCAGCTCGAACTCGGGGTGCCGCGTGTGGTCGCCGCCCGCCACCCGGTTGCGGTCCTCGGCCAGCACCTTCCCGTCCCCGGAGACCAGGACCGAGCCGAACGGTTCGTCGTCCGCCTCCAGCGCTTCCTTCGCCAGCTCCACACAGCGGCGCAGGTGCCGCAGTTCCTCAGATGTCGGCTCGTAACTCACGATCGAAACGGTATCTCCGAGCGGGGCGGGTAGGGCGAGGGGCATGCCGGAGGGGCATCTGGTCCACCGCTACGCGGACGAGCAGCACGAGGCACTCGCCGGGCGCGTGGTCAGGGCCACCAGCCCGCAGGGCAGGTTCGACGCGCGGCCGTACGACGGCAGGGTCGTCGAGGGCGTGGAGGCGCTCGGCAAGCACCTGCTCTACTGGCTGGAGGACGCCCCGCCCATCCACGTGCACCTCGGCATGCAGGGCCTCTTCCTGCGGTACGACGACCCGGCGGCCGAGCCGCGCAAGGGCACCCGGCTGCGGCTGGCGACCGGCGAGGCGGCGTTCGACCTGATCGCGCCCGCCCGCTGCGAGCCGATGGACGAGCGGGCGCTGGCGGCGCTGCGGGCCGCGACCGGCCCCGACCCGCTGCGCCGTGACACCGACCGTGAAACCGACCGGGACGCCATTCGGGAGGAGGCCGTACGACGCCTGCTCGCAGCCCGCACCGCGGTTGGCGCGGCCGTGCTGGACCAGAGCGTGTGGTCGGGGATCGGCAACGCCTGGCGGGCGGAACTGCTCTTCCTCACCGCCCTCGATCCCGGCGTCCGCGACATCGGCACGGAGGCCGCGGGGCGGCTGTGGGACACCGCGGTGCGCTACCTCGCGCTGGGCCGCGACGCCGGACAGGTGGTGAGCGATCCGGACGCGCCGGACGAGCGGTGGGTCTACAAACGTGCGCGCTGCCGCCGCTGCGGAGCCGCCGTCCGGACCTGGACGCTGGCCTCGAGGACTGCGTACGCGTGCCCGGCCGACCAGCACCTGCATGCCATCTGACTGGGAAGTCGCACCTTTGTCGAGTTGTTATACCCAGGTGAACGAAGGCCGGAGACTGCTGGACATCCGCCGCGTCTCCGTCGAGCCCGCCGCCGCCGAACTGCCGCGCGGCAAGGAGATCCTGGAGCGGTTTCCCGAGGCCGAGCGCGTCGAGATCGAGGCCCACCACCGCATCCCCGAGCTGTACGGGGACGAGGCGAACGTGGCCCGCTGGGTCAGGATCAAGACCGAGGCGCTGGTCCTCGGCGTCAAGAAGTCGCTCACGGCGCGGCCGAACGGCCGATCGAGCGACTTCATCGCGCCCTCGACGGCCAACGGCTGCGCGATGGCCTGCGCGTACTGCTACGTGCCGCGCCGCAAGGGCTACAGCAACCCGATCACGGTGTTCGCCAACATCGACAAGATCACGGGCTATCTCGCCAGGCACGCCGGGCGGCAGGGCGTCAAGCCCGAGCCGAACCAGGTGGACCCGCACGCCTGGGTCTACGACATCGGCGAGAACTCCGACTGCTCGGTGGACGCGACCGTCTCCGACAACGTGCGCGACCTCGTCGGCCTCTTCCGCGGCCTGCCGAACGCCAAGGCGAGCTTCGCCACCAAGTACGTCAACCGCGACCTGCTCGGCTGGGACCCGCAAGGCCGTACGCGCGTTCGCTTCAGCCTGATGCCGGCCGCCGACGCCAAGCTGCTCGACATCCGCACCTCGCCCGTCGCCGAGCGGATCGCGGCCATCGACGACTTCGTCGAGGCGGGATACGAGGTGCACGTCAACTTCAGCCCGGTGGTCGTACGCGACGGCTGGCTGGAGGACTGGGCGGAGCTGCTCGGGCAGCTCGACGACGCGCTGAGCCCGGCGGCCCGGGCCCAGCTCGCCGCCGAGGTCATCTTCCTCACGCACAACGACCGGCTGCACGAGGTCAACCTCGGGTGGCATCCCAAGGCCGAGGAGGTGCTGTGGCGTCCCGACCTCCAGCAGCCGAAGCGCTCGCAGACGGGCGGCTGGAACGTCCGCTACAAGACCGGTCACAAGGGCCGCTACGTCACCGCGCTCACCGACCTGATCGCCGACAAGATTCCGTACTGCCGGGTCCGCTACGCCTTCTGACCGCCCTCCGGCAGCGCGAGAGCGCGTCTGAGCGCCGCCGTCATCCCGCGAGTTCGCGTACGACGTCGGGTCTGTTGGTGATGACGCCGTCCACGCCCGCGCCGATCAGGCGGCGTACGGCGGCGGGGTCGTCCGACGGTCCAGGCCGAGGACCTTCATGCGCAGCCGGTGGACGCGCCGGACGTACTCCTCCGTGACGTCGGCGTACGGCGGGTTGATCTGGTCGGCGAACCGGGCCAGGCCGGGCAGGTCCGCGACCTGCGGCGTGCCGAGCAGGCCGATCGGCACCCCGGGCATGAGGCGGTGGAAGCGGCGCATCGAGTCCCAGTCGAACGATTGCACGACGACCCGGCCGCGCCAGGCCGGATCGCGCCCGATCTCCTCCGCCACCCGGGCCTCGATGCCGGGATAGAGCCGGGGCTCCTTGATCTCCAGCAGCAGCCCGAGCCCGCTGCCGCGCATCGCGCGCAGCGCCTCGCCGAGCGTGGGCACCGCCTCCCCCGCGTACTTCCGTGAAAACCACGAGCCGGCGTCGAGCTTGCGGATCTCGGCCAGCGTGAGGTCGCCGACCCGCCACGGCGCCCGGCCGGGGAAGACCTCCTCCGCGTCGGTCGTACGGCCGAGCGTCGTGTCGTGCATCAGGACCAGGTGGTGGTCCCTGGTCTCCTGGACGTCGAGTTCGAACATGTCCGCGCCCTGGTCGCGGGCCAGGTCGAAGGCGGCGACGGTGTTCTCCGGCGCGTACGCGGACGCGCGCGATGGGCCACGACCAGAGGCCCTGACGCCGCCGTGGCGGGAACGATCGAGGTGAGGGCGATCAGGACGATCGCGGCGATGAGGCCGAGTCGCCGGCGCATGGTTCTCCTCGGAGTCGGGAGCGACTACGAGGAGAACTTGACCACCCACCATTACACGCAGTTGATTTCCCGGTGGCGACCTGGTGCCGGCTCGGTGAGCATCGCCCCGTCTCCGGGCATCCCGCCCGTAACTGTCAGAGGCGCGCCGCGGTGACCACCACTGTGACGTAGGACATCGTGAAGCCGCCTCCCATCGCGTCGATCGCGGCTCCGACTTCGGAGAGCACCTCCGACAGCGTGTCCGGGGGGACCCGCGTGAGGGCGCCGGACGTGGGCATCTGGTCCAGCCACTCGTCCCGGGTGTAGAAGCGCTGCCAGTCGTATCGCCACTCCTCGGGATCGCCGAACGCCCCCACGTCCCTGATCCCGTCGGCGGCCTTGGTGAACAGCGGCCGGTAGCCGTCCAGGGCCGACCCCGCGGGCCGGTCCTGGGACGGGAATCCGGGCATCACCCGCCGGTAGACCGCGGCATGGGCCTCCGCCACAGCCGGTGGAGGCTCGAACACGTGCCAGAACGCCGCCAGCCGCCCACCGGGACGCAGCACCTCGGCCGCCTTGGCCGCTCCGATGGCCGGATCGACCCAGTGCCAGGCCGTTGCGGCGACGACCGCGTCGAACGTACGACCGGCGGGGTCCCAGGCTTCGAAGGTCGCCACCTCGACCTCGAGCCCGTCACGGCGCGCGAAGTCCGCCATCCGCGCGTCGGGCTCGACGCCGAGCACCGTGCAGCCCGCCGCCCGGAACTGCCGGGCCGCGATGCCGGTGCCGCAGCCGACGTCCAAGACGTCCGGCCCGGGGCTGGCGGCGACGATGCGCTCCACCATCGCGCCGGGGTAGGGCGGCCTGGTCCGGTCGTAACGCTCGGCGTCCACGCCGAACGACTCCGCCATTCCCCTGGCCTTGTGTGGTTCGTTCTCGGAAACAGAAGTGGGCATGCGCCCACTATGAGTGGGCAAGTGCCCACTAGTCAATTCGGATAAACTCGACGCACGGACAGGAGGGATGGAACGGTGCCGACGGGGGTTGCCCTCCGCGACGCGCGGGAGCAGTTGTTCGCCGCCGCCGAGCGGGTCCTGCTCAGGGACGGGCCGAGCGCGCTGACCAGCCGGGCGGTCACCACCGAGGCGGGCTGCGCCAAGGGCGTCCTGCACCGGCACTTCGCCGACTTCGACGACTTCCTCGCCGAACTCGTGCTCGACGGCATCGCCAGGATCGACGCACAAGCCGTCACCCTGCGTCAGTCCGCCGGAACCGGCACCGTCGTCGGCAACCTGACCGCCGTGCTGACCGACCTGTTCGGGTCGGTCGCCGTGGCGGTGGTCGGCCTGATCATCTCCCGTGACGGCCTGCGCGCCCGGCTGCGCCAGGCCAGGCCGGGCCCAGGCCTGCCGCTCCTGACCGAGGCCGCGGCCATGCTCGCCTCCTACCTCGCCGCCGAGCGCGACCTCGGCCGCATCGCGGCGGACGCCGACGTCGACACGCTCGCCCCCACACTGCTGGGAGCCTCACACCTGCTGTTCGCCGACCGGGACGGCGGCCCGCCGCAGGCCGACGCCGTCCACAAGATGGTGACCACGGCCATCGCCGGCGTCGTACGGACCGAGTCGCGAGCACCGCAAGCCGCTCCCTTCTACGCCAAGATCGCCGCGAACCGCTCCGACGAGAAGTAATCACATGAGCGCCGGAATCGGGCCGGGTAACGTGATCAGGCGTGACGAGGCTGGCGCTCTTCGATCTGGACAACACATTGGTCGACCACGACGAGGCCTTCCGCAGGTGGGCCGAGGAGTTCGCGGACGGCCACCGCCTCGATGCCGAGGCGGTCGAGCGGCTGGTCGCCCTCGACGGGCACGGCTATCTGCCGCGCGAGACGCTCTTCGCCCAGGTGAAGGAGGACTTCGGGATCGACGGCCAGGTCGAGGACCTGTGGGCCGCCTACCGGCGCCGTATGCCGGACCTCGTCCGCTGCCCGCAGGAGGTGCGCGACGGCCTGACCCGCCTGCGTACGGCGGCTGGCGGGTGGCGATCGTCACCAACGGGCGGGCGGACAACCAGCTCGGCAAGATCCGGCGGACCGGCCTCGACGAGGTCGTTGACGGGTGGGCCGTCTCGGAGGCCGAAGGCGTCCGCAAGCCCGACCGGGGGCTGTTCGAGATCGCCGCGACCCGCGTGGGCGCGAGCCTCGGCGCGGGCGGATGGGTGATCGGTGACCACCCGGTGATGGACGTGGCGGGAGGACGGGCCATCGGATTCGCCACGATCTGGATCGATCGGGGGGCCTGGGCGGGCCGGGAGCCCGCATCGGACCACACCGTGACCGACGTGACCGAGGCGATCGGCATCCTGTTGTCCGACGCGGAAGGCCGGTAGCCGCGTGGACGACAGCGACCGCCCCATGCTGGGCAGGAAGCCACAGAGGTGCCGCATGACTCGCACGGGCTGAATCCCCGGCTCTTCAGGCCGGGGAGCGCGTCAACGCCTGCGGAGAGGCTCGGCCGGGGGTCAGTCCAGCAGCGGCGCGAGCGCCGTCTCCAGGTCGGCACGCCGGTGAACAGGACGGCCGTCATACCGAGCGCCCCGGCCGCCTCGACGTTCTCCGCCCGGTCGTCGACGAACAGGCACCGCCCGAGTGGCACACCCGCGCGCTCGGCGGCGATCTCGTAGATCCGGGCGTCGGGTTTGACCACTCCCACCCGCGCGCTGCTGACCACCTCGTCGGCGAAGTGGCTCAGGCCCAGCCAGGCGAGGTCGTCCTCCAGATCCAGCGTCGCGTTGGTGACCAGCACGACGGGCACGTGCGCCTGGGCCCGGCGCAGCAGGCCGAGCACGTCCTCGTCCGCCCGGGCGGGCGCCTTGACGAACGCCGTGAGCAGCGCGCGGGCCTGCTCCCGCGGCACCTGGAGGGCCAGGGCGGCCTCGGCCGCCTCCATCCACTGCTCGACGGTGATCTGCCCCAGCAGCGCCGGCCGGTCCACCTCGGGCGCGAAGACGGCCTTCGCCGTGGTGCCCTCGGCCAGGCCCATGGCCCGTTCCAGCTCGGTCAGCTCCGACTGGTCGTGGAAGCGGATGACACCGTCGAAGTCGCACAGCACCGCGTCGTACGGCCGGGGGATCGTCACGGCCCATGCATACCATGCGTGGCCCTCCCCCGAATGACAGCGCCCTGACCCCGGCCGCCCCGGCAGCCGGGAGACGGCGCGTCAGCGCAGCATGTCGAGGGACCGGGCGGTGCCGAGGGAGTCGTCGGCCGCCGTGTGCCGGGGCTCGGCCTCGCCGCGCAGCACCTCGTGGATGTGGCGGATGCCCCAGGAGAACGCGGTGCCCTCGCCCGGCTCGTGCCGGGCGACCATGCGTCCCTCACGCCACACTTCGAGCCCGTCATGCGGCCTGGGGTGGAACGGGTTGGTCAGCCGGATCTCCCCGCCGGTGCCGACCAGGCGGGTGTACGTCGTGAACGGCAGGTCGAAGCCGCAGCTCAGCATCAGGCGGCCGGAGCCGAACTCCAGGATCCCTGCGGTCTCGATGTCCACCCCCGCCTCGCCCTTGACCGCGACGGCGTGGCCGGCGACTGCGTCACCGCCGAACAGCAGGTGCGCGAGCCGTACGGGGTAGCAGCCCACGTCGTAGAGCGCGCCGCCGCCGAGGGCCGCGTCGAGCCGGATGTTCTCGGTGCCCTGGATGGTGAAGTGGAAGGACGACCAGACCTCCCGCAGTTCGCCGATCGCGCCATCGGCGAGCAGGCCGCGCAGCCGGTCCGTCTGCGGGTGGAACGGGAAGACGAACGCCTCCCAGAGCGGGCGGGCCGACCGGCGCGCCACCTCGATGACGTTCCCGGCCTCCTCGGCGGTGAGGCACAACGGCTTCTCGCACAGGACCGCCTTGCCCGCTTCCAGGGCGGCGATGGTCCACTGCGCGTGCAGGGCGTTCGGCAGCGGGACGTAGACCGCGTCGATCGACGGGTCCTCGATGACGGCCTCGTAGCCGCGCACGGCCCGCTCGACGCCGTTCCGCGCGGCGAACTCCTCGGCGCGGGACAGGTCACGGCCCGCCACGAGGGCGGCCGTACCTCCACCGGCCTCGCGCAACGCGGGCAGGAACGCCCGCGCGGCGATGCCCGCCGTGCCGAGGATCCCCCACCGGACAGCCCCACTCATAAAGAACCCACTCCTCGCCGTTGTTGCCGACATTTCACCATTCAGAGGGGAATGCCTGCCGGGACCGTAGCACAGCGATGCTGATGAGAACTTTTGCCCCTGGAGTCCGATATCGGGCAGCTCAGGGGGTACGTGACCCGCCGATCCCGACCGGGACGCGATGCGAGCGGACGAGGGATGCGCGATGAGCGAGGAAACACGGCGATTCACCCATCTGCCGAGCGACCGGGCGCCCGGGCCCGACTACTCGGGGCCCGGAGTCGAGGCGGAGCTCACCGGGCGGATGCCCGAGGGCCGCCCCGCCGAGCGCCCCCAGCGAGGCGGCGAATCGTACGACGACCTCTACACGGCCCGGGCCTCGTCCGTCCTGGGCAAGGTGGCGTCGGACGACGGCATGCTCGACGTACGCATCAAGGCGCCGGGGGAACTCGGCGGCCCCGGAGGGGGGACCAACCCCGAGCAACTGCTCGCCGCCGCCTACGCCTCCTGCTTCCACAACTCGCTCACGCTGGTCGCCGGCCGGCAGGGCGTGCGCACCACCGACGCCTCCGTGGACTCGGCCGTGACGCTGCGCAAGCGCGGCACCGCCGACGACTACAGGATCGCCGCCGACCTGACCGTACGCCTGCCGGGGGTCGAGCCCGAGGCGGCCCGCAGGCTGGTGGAGCAGGCCCACGGGGAGTGCCCGTACTCGCGGGCCTTCATGCAGGGCGCCGAGGTGCACGTCCACCTCGTCTGACCGCCGGCGCGCCCCGGACCGGCCGGGACGGGCGCTTCGAGCGGTGCGCGGGCGCCCTAGATCTTCTGCCACAGCGCGGGGACGTTCGGCGGCTCCCAGCCCACGATCGCCGTGTGGGCCTGGATGCACCGGTACGTCGCCCCGCCGTAGGTGACCTGGTCACCCGCCTTGTACGCCGTACCGGCGGCCCAGGTGCCACCAGGGGTGGGCGTGGGGGTACGCGTCGGCGAGGGAGACGGGCTCGGACTACGCGTCGGAGAGGGAGAGGGACTGGGCGAGGGGCTGGGCGTCCCGCCCCCGCCGATCTGAAGGTCGACGCAGGCGTAGAACGCGTTGGCGGTGTCGGCCACGTTCCAGATCGCGAGGACCTTCTGCCGCCCCGACCATCCGCTGAAGTTCACGGTGTGACTGACGGTGGCGGGGGGCTGCGCCCCGTGATCGTCGAAGACGGCGACCCGGGTGCCTCCGATGTAGTACTCCCACGTGCTGGTCGCGTGGCGGGCGGTCAGCGACCAGGTGAAGGTGACGGAGTTGCCGACGCTGGTGGCCGGCCAGGACTTGCTCTCGTCGTCGAGCTGGGCGAATCGGGCGTTGCCGCCGCTGCAGCTGCGCAGCCCCTTCGGTCCTTCCACGCTCTGGGGCTCGTAGATGATGTCGCCGCAGTTGGGGACGCGGCCCTGGGCGCACATCGCCTGGCGGCTCGGGGGCGACGAGATGTACCCGTGCGCCTGAGCCGGTGAGGCGATGAACACCGTGGCGCCGATGCCGATCATCGCCGTCGCGAGGAAGGTCAGCGTTCTTCGCATGTGTGCTCCTCACTGCTGGGGGGTGGCGCTAATATAAAGGAAAGTTTCCTAACAATGAAGGCCCAATGACTGTGGCGGTCAGAGGCCGCAGACGGATCGGTCCCGCGCGGCAGGGGCCTTGGCGGGGCCCCCGAGGGGCTGCCCGCACGCCCTCGTGGTGCACTGAAGCCAGGGGGATGTGCGCATGCCGCAGCGTTCGTCGATCACGGCCCGGCCGGCACCGGCCCACGGTGTCGCCGTCGTGGCGCTGTGCCTCGCGGGGACGTCGATCCCGCTGCTCACCGGTCACCCATCCGCCGCCGGCCTGGCCCCGTACGACGACCGGATGCTCCACACGCTCGAACCCGGGCCGCAACCGCCGGCGTACGCGCACCCGGCGTTGCTCCTGCTGCTGTTCTGCGGGGCGCTCCTGCTGGCCGGAGCGATCACCTATCTCGGCTTCCGCCTGGCCGGCAGCGCGATCCGGCCGCCGCCCGCGTCCCCGGCAGAGCCGGAGGAGGAGGTCCAGGCGGCCGGCGAGATCGACGCCCTGGCCCCGGGCGTGGACCGTACGCTCGGGCGGCTGGAGGAGGCGCTGGAGCGCCAGCGCCGTTTCAGCTCCGACGCCTCCCATGAGTTGCGCACCCCGCTGACCGCCATGCGGGCCCAGATCGAGGACGCGCTCCATGCGCCGCAGGAGACCGACGTGGTCACCCTGGCCAGGGCGCTGCTCCCGAGCCTCGAACGGCTGCAGCGGATCGCGACGGACCTGCTGGCGCTCTCGCGGCTGGAGAGCGAGGCGCTCCCCATCCGGCGGCAGCGGGTGGATCTCGGGAGACTGGCCGAAGGCGAACTGCAGATGTCGCCGATCACGAAGCGGATGGTTCCCCGGCTGGGCCCGGACGTCGTCGTGCTGGGCGACCCCCACTCGCTCGGCAGCCTCATCAGCAATCTTCTCGGCAACGCGCAACGCCACGCGGTCAGCACCGTCACGGTCACCGTGCGGCGCGAACCGCGAAGACCCGGCGGGCCACCCGACGGAACGGCCGTGCTCGAAGTGGCCGACGACGGCCCCGGGATCCCACGCGAGCAACGGGAGAAGGTCTTCCAGCGGTTCTGGCGGCTCGACTCGGCCCGCAGCAGGGACGCGGGAGGAGCCGGGCTCGGCCTGCCCATCGCCCGCCAGATCGCCGAGAACCACGGCGGCCGGCTGACCATCGAAGACAGCGCCGAGGGGGCGCGTTTCGTGCTGCGGCTGCCGCTCGCCCCCCTGCCCTGAACCGAGGCCCGCCGCCCATGCCTCCCACGGGTCCGTACGAGTCGCGCGGGCGGGTTCCGGCAAGGAAAGGAACAGGAACACGTTGACATGTGCCGCCCACGACCTACACTCACACACGTGAACGATCGTTCAAGTGTTGTGGATCTCGTGACGGCCGATTCCTGCGCGCTCCCGGTGGTGGACGCCCAGCGGGTGGAGACCGTCAGGAGAGCCATGCCGTCCCAGGAGACGGTGGAGGACCTGGCGCAGGTCTTCGGCCTCCTGGCCGATCCCGGACGGCTCCGGCTGATCGCGGCGCTGCTGGAGGGCGGTGAGATGTGCGTCTGCGATCTCGCGGCGGCGACCGGGCACAGCATGTCCGCCGCGTCCCACGCCCTGCGCCTGCTCCGCGTCCACAACGTGGTGAAGGTGCGGCGGGCGGGAAGGATGGCCTACTACCGCCTCGCGGACTCGCACGTGCGACTGCTGTTCGACCTGGCGATCACGCACATCGGACATGAGGAGAAGGACCGGGACGATGGGTGAGACCGGCAAGGAGCACGGGCACCGCACCGGGACGGGTGACGACCGCGAGCAGGAGCGCGGGCACGGTCACGGCCATGGGCGCGGGCATGGTCACGGTCACGGGCACTCGGTCAGCGCCGAGGCCGACCGGCGTCTGCTGACCGGCGCGCTGGCGCTCATCCTCGGCTTCATGGCGGTCGAGGTCGTCATCGGCGTCATCGCGCACTCCCTGGCCCTGGTCTCCGACGCCGGGCACATGCTCACCGACGCCATCGCCATCGCCTTCGCGATCATCGCGATGCGGATCGCCGCCCGCCCGCCGCAGGGCGGCTTCACCTACGGCCTCAAACGCGCCGAGATCATCAGCGCCCAGATCAACGGCATCACGCTGCTGCTGCTCAGCGTCTACTTCGTCTACGAGGGCGTACGCCGGCTGATCGAGCCTCCCGAGGTCGAAGGCGCGTACGTCGTCGCCACCGGCATCGCCGGGATCGCGGTGAACCTGGCGGCCACCTGGCTGCTGAACAAGGCCAACCGCGCCAGCCTGAACGTCGAGGGCGCCTTCCAGCACATCCTCAACGACCTGTTCGCCTTCATCGCCACCACCGCCGCCGGAGTGGTGATCTGGCTGACCGGCTGGGGCCGGGCCGACGCCCTGGCCGCCCTCGTCGTGGCCGCCCTGATGCTCAAGGCCGGATGGGACCTGGTGCGCGAGTCCGGCCGGGTCTTCATGGAGGCCGCCCCCGCCGGGATGAACCCCGCCGAGATCGGCCGCAAGGCCGCCGCCCTGGAACATGTGGTGGAGGTGCACGACCTGCACATCTGGGAGGTGACCAGCGGCTACCCCGCCATGTCGGCGCACATCCTGGTCGCCCCCGGCGCGGACTGCCACGCCGTACGGCAGGCGGCGCAGCGGATGGTCCACGACGAGTACGGCATCGACCACACCACGCTGCAGGTCGACCACGCCCCACCGGAGCTTCTCGCGATCGGCGAGGCGGTGGCCGAGGCGGCCGAACCCCACTGTGCGGACGCGCACGGACCGGCGCACGTCAACGGGCGCGTACGGTCCGGGGACGAGCGCGGATCGCAGGGCTGTCCCGGCCGCCGGCACATCAGGTTCCCCGGCGCCAAGCGCCTCTCCGACCGCCGCCCCTGACCCGCTCCGTTTGCCGTACGACCTCAGGGGTATCAGGCGCGCATGTCCGCCCCGTCTGACCTCGATGTGCTCGTGCCCACCAAGGACCGCCCGGGCGCGCTGGCCGTCACGTTGACGGGCCTCGCGGCGCAGACCGTGTCCGGGTTCCGCGTCGTGATCTCGGACCAGTCGCACGAGCCGGTCGCCGGCGACCCGCTGGTGGCGGCGCAGCTGCGGATCCTGGACCACCGCGACAGGCCGGCGGCCGTCCACCGCCACCTGCCCCCGCAGGGCATGGCCGAGCAACGCGCGTTCCTGCTCGGCCTGGCCGAGCGGCGGCTGGCGCTCTACCTGGACGACGACGTATGGCTGGAGCCGGAGGCGATCGAGGTCCTGCTGTCCGCGATCGGCGAGCTGCGCTGCGGCTTCGTCGGCTACGCCCTGCACGGCCTGTCCTACCGCGACGACGTACGCCCCGCCGAGCTCGCGCCGTACGAGGAGTGGACGGACGGCGTGCGGCCCGAGCGGGTGCGCCGGGAGTCGCCGGCCTGGCGGCGCCACACCCTGCACAACGCCTCCAACCCGCTGCATCTCGCGCGGAAACACCTCGGCTCGCCGGGTCACCGGGAGTGGCGGCCGTACAAGGTGGCCTGGATCGGCGGCTGCGTGCTGTACGACCGGGAGCGGCTGCTGGAGTGCGGCGGCTTCGACTTCTGGCGGTCGGTGCCGCCGCAGCACGCGGGTGAGGACGTCGTGGCGCAGCTGCGCGTCATGGAGAGGTACGGCGGCGCGGGCCTGCTGCCGAGCCGCGCCTACCACCTGGAGCTGCCCACGACGGTCACCGACCGCAGGGCCGAGTGCTACGACTACGTGTTCGAGGCGGCATGGGCGCGCTGATCGAGGGCGTTCGACGCATCGCGGTGCTGCGGGCCAACGCCCTGGGCGACCTGGTCCTCGCGATGCCCGCCCTGGAGGCGCTCCGCCGGGCCTACCCTCAGGCGCGGCTGACCCTCCTCGGCATCCCCTGGCACGCCCGCTTCCTGGACGGCAGGCCGGGACCGGTCGACGACGTCATCGCCCTGCCGCCGATCTCCGGGGTGTCGTCGGCGGACAGCGGCCACAAGGCTCCGGACAGCCTGTTCGAGGAGCTGCGCGAGCACCGGTTCGACCTCGCCGTGCAGATCCACGGCGGCGGGCGCAACTCCAACCCCTTCGTCAAGAAGATCGGCGCCCGGGTGACGGCCGGTCTGTGCACGCCGGACGCGGAGCGGCTCGACCTGTGGGTGCCGTACGTCTACTACCAGCACGAGACGCTGCGCTACCTGGAGGTCGCCGCGCTGGTCGGCGGGACGGCCGAGGCGTACGAGCCGAGGATCGCCGTGACCGCCGCCGACCGCGCCGAACTCGCCCGCGCGTACGGCGAGCCGCCGCGCGGCCTGGTCGCGCTGCATCCGGGGGCGAGCGACCCCCGGCGGCGCTGGCCTGCGCGCGCCTTCGCGGAGGCGGCCGACCGGCTCGGCCGTCCAGTCGTGATCACCGGCATCGAGAAGGAGCGGGAGGTGGTCGAGGAGGTCGCGGCGGCGATGCGCCGGCCCGCCGTCACGGCGGTCGGCACGCTCGGCATCGGCGGCCTTGCCGCGCTGTACGAGCGGTGCGACCTGGTCATCTCCAACGACACCGGCCCCCGCCATCTCGCCGCGGCGGTCGGGACGCCCACCGTCGGCATCTTCTGGGGCGGCAACCTCATCAACGCCGGGCCGCTCACCCGCACCCTGCATCGGCCGCTGATCTCCTGGACCGCGCGGTGCCCGGTCTGCGGGGTCAGCGGGCACGATCCCCGGGCAGGGCGGTGCACGCACGACGAGTCGTGGGTGGCCGAGGTCCCGGTCGACGACGTGGTCGAGCAGGCCGAAGACCTGCTTCGTGGCCGCCGCGAGATCTGACGGGAGCAGACTCCTCCTCGGCGTACCTATGGAGGAGGAAGCCGCGTGAGAGACGACATCTGCCCCAAGTGCTCGTCGGGCGCCGTCATGGCCGGAGTCGAGGTGCGCGACCGGGGCCCGAACGGGCCGCAGCCCCTTCGGGTACGCGTCGAGGAGCCCCTGCCGGAGAAGGTGCCCTTCTTCTACGTCCAGGGCGAGGCCTTCGGCACGGTGCGCGCGTGGATCTGCGCCTCCTGCGGCTTCACCGAGCTGTACACCGACAACCTGAACGCGCTCTACGAGGCGTATCGCAAGGGGACGCCCTGACGACCAGCGGAATACAAGGTCCCTCCAAGTCGCCCGGCCTACGTTCGGCGGCATGAGAAAGAACCTCGTCATCGGCGGCCTGCTGGCGTTCATGATCGCCGGGAGCCTGCCGGCCGTCCCGGCAGGGGCCGCCACCGCCTCGCTGATCCACTGGGGACCGGTGCAGTCCCGGAGCGGGCACCACGGGTACGCCAAGGCCGACGTGTGGATCACCCGCTTCACCGCAGAGACGTTCGTCGTCTCGGGCGCGCTGTACGACCGCGACACGCACAGTGGACACTGCGCCTACGTCCGGGCCCGCTTCCACTACGCCGGCGGCGGCACCGGGTGGGCCCTGCCGAAGACGACCTGCGCCTCGAAGAAGCCGATCCGGCTGTCGTCGGACGGCCGGATCACGCGGGTGGACGTCAAGGTCTGCGTGTACGACCGGCCGCGGCGTACGACCCTGAACTGCTACGCCGACGCCATCACCCCGGCGATCATCGCGAACTGGCCGCAGTGAGGCGGTCACCGGCGCTCGGGGCCGGGCCGAGGTGGGCGAGAAACCGGCGCAGCGCGGGGTTGGGGTTGTCGCGGCGCCAGGCGACGTCGACCGGGACGAGGGGCACGGGGTCGGCGAAGCGCCTGACCGCCACCCCGGGAACGCGCAGCGTGGCGGCCTTGCCCTCAGTGATGAAGGTGATGCCGCGATCCCGGGCGACGGCATGCAGCATGTGTTCCTCCTCGGGCTCCCAGTGGGCCACGGGAGGGCGCACACCCGTGCCGAAGATCTCGTCGAGCATCCGGTCCCACATCGCGGGGCCGTGCTCCCGCGGCCACCACACCATCGGCTGACCGGCCACGTCGGCCCTGCGGAGACGCCGCCTGCGGGCCAGCGGGTGAGCCCTGGGAACGGCGGCCACGATGGGCTCGACACCGACCGCACGGGTCGCCAGGTCGTCCCCAGGGTCGTCGAGGAGCCGGACGAAGGCCAGGTCGATGGAGCCCTCACGCAGGCGTTCCTCGTCCCGCGCGGTGAAGCCGCTGGTCACCGTGAGCTCCACGGCAGGGCAGGCGGAGCGGAAGCCGTCGAGAAGCGGGGTCACCACACCGCGCGGCGCCGACCGGGTGACGCTGACGACCAGCCGTCCCGCCTGCCCGCCGCCGTAGGCGCGGGCGAGCGCCACGGCGGCGTCGGCGCGGGCGAGGACGTCCCTGGCCGCGGGGAGCAGGGCGGCACCGGCCCCGGTGAGCGCCACGCCCCGGCGGTTGCGGACGAACAACTCCACGCCCAGCTCGCGTTCGAAGGCCTTGATCTGCTGGCTCAGGCCGGGCTGGGCCACGTGCAGGCGCCGCGCGGCCCGCCCGTAGTGCAGTTCCTCCGCGACGGCGACGAAGTACCGCATGTGGCGCAACTCCATGCGCCTCAGGTTACCTCTGTGATAAGTGGGACTTTTCACAGAGGAAGAGGCCGGACTTGGACACCGGCCACGCCGAACTGGCGAAATAGCCGCCATGGTCGCATTGATGACAAGGCCGGGGACCCGCACGGAGGCGGCGGTCGGCACCCGGCAGTGGATCGCGCTCGCCTCGGTGCTGCTGGCGACGTTCATGGGGCTGCTGGACGGCAGCATCGTCACGGTGGCGGTGCCGTCGATCCAGGAAGATCTGAACGCCTCCTTCGGCGAGGCGCAGCTCGTGATCGCCGGTTACACGCTCGCGTACGCGGTGGGGCTGGTGACCGGCGGGCGGCTGGGGGACCTGTACGGCCGCCGCCGCCTGTTCACCGCCGGGGTGGCGGCCTTCGTCGCCGCCTCCGCGGCCTGCGCGCTGGCCCCCGCGGCTCCTGTGCTGATCGGGACCCGGGTGCTCCAGGGCCTCGCCGCGGCCGTGATGCTGCCCCAGGTGCTGTCGATCATTCAGGCGTCCTTCGCGGGCCCCGCGCGGAAGACCGCGCTGGGCATGTACGGTGCGACCGTCGGCCTCGCCGCGATCTCGGGCCAGATCGTCGGCGGCGGGCTGCTGACCTGGAACCTCCTCGGTCTCGGCTGGCGGTCCGTCTTCCTGGTCAACGTCCCTGTCGGCGTGCTGGCGGTGGCGGTCGCGCGCCGCACGGTCGCCGAGAGCCGTGGGCCGCGCACCCGGCTCGACCTGGCCGGGGCCGTCCTGCTCGCCGCCGCGCTGGCCGGGCTGCTGCTTCCGGCCGCGCTCGGCTGGCCCGCGTGGGGATGGGTGCCGGCGGTCGCGGGCGCGGCCGCGCTGGCCGCCTTCTGGTTCGCCGAGCGGGGCCGGGTCCACGCTCTGGTGCCACTCCGGCTGCTCGGACGAGTCGTGCCGGGCCTGCTGACCGTGCTGGCCTTCTACGCGGGTAACGCCGGCTTCTTCCTGCTGCTCGCCTACCACCTGCAGGCGGGCCTGGGACTGAGCCCGCTGGCCGGTGCTCTGGTGTTCGCCCCACTCGGCATCGGGTTCGCCGCTGCCAGCGTGGCGGGCAGGCGGTCCGGCAGGATCGTCACGGGCGCCGCGCTGATGACGCTGAGCCTCGCGGGCGTGGTCGTCGTCGCCCTCATGGTGCCGCAATCCGGGCAGGTGGCGTGGCTGGTGCCCGCGCTGGCCCTGTCGGGCGTCGGGGAAGGACTGGTGGCCGCACCGCTGATCGGCGTCGTTCTCGCCCAGGTCGCTCCCGGCGACGCCGGCGCGGCCGGCGGGATCCTGCTCACCGCCACTCAGGTCGCCAACGCCTGCGGGGTGACGTTGATAGGCGGCCTGTTCGCCGCCGTGCTGGGCGGCGCTCCGGGAACCGCCGGCGTCGGCTTCCCCCACTACGCGCACGCCACCGCGGTCACCGGCACGGCCGTCCTGGCCCTGGCCGTCCTCACCGGCATCCTCACCCGCACGACCACCCGCTGATCTCTCGGACAGGACCTCACATGGACTATCGCCTCGACCCCGAACTGGCCGTCGTCGCAGCCGGGCTGTCACGCACCGATTTCACCGATCCCATCGCGGCGCGGACGGCCGCGTACGCCGTGGCGAGCGCGACGGTCGCCGCCCTTCCGCCCGCCGGCGACGTCCAAATCACCGACCACCACGCGGACGGCGTTCCGGTCCGGATCTACCGGCCGACGACGGCGGCCGAGCCGGCGCCCGTCCTCCTGGACTTCCACGGCGGCGGCTTTGTGATGGGCAGTCTCGACAGCGAGCACCGACGCGCGCTCGACCTCGCCCGCAGGGCCCGCTGCGTCGTCATCTCCGTCGACTACCGGCTCGCGCCCGAGCACCCCTTCCCCGCCGGCCTCGATGACGGCTACACCGTGCTGGAATGGACGTCGGCGAACGCCGCGTCGCTGGGCGTCGAC
Organism: Microbispora sp. GKU 823; assembly: GCF_002027145.1. Lineage (NCBI taxonomy): Bacteria > Bacillati > Actinomycetota > Actinomycetes > Streptosporangiales > Streptosporangiaceae > Microbispora > Microbispora sp. GKU 823. Next base: position 36,194 of record NZ_MWJN01000078.1, read on the forward strand.
CCCGCGCGCGTGGCCGTGGGGGGCGGCAGCGCCGGGGGCGGGCTGGCGGCCGGGCTCGCGCTGCTGGCCCGCGACCGCGGCGGCCCCGCCATCGCGTTCCAGCTCCTGCTGTGCCCCGCGCTGGACGACCGTCTGCTGACCTGGTCGGCGACCCGGTTCACCGGCGCGCCCGCCTTCGACTCGCGCGCCGCCGCCCAGATGTGGCCGCTCTATCTCCCGGCCGGCCGGTCTCGCCGTACGCCGCCCCGTCTCGCGCCGACGACCTGACCGGCCTCCCGCCCGCCTACGTCCTCACCGCCGAGTACGACCCCCTCCGCGACGAGGCCGTCGACTACGCCGTCCGCCTACTCCAGGCGAATGTCTCGGTAGAGCTCCACCAGACCACCGGGACGTTCCACGTGTTCGACCACGTCGCTCCGGACGCCGCCGTCTCGCGCCGCGCGCGCGCCGAGATGGCGCACGCCCTGGCCCGGGGCCTGGCGGCGCCGTTTCCCTCATGAACGCCATCCCACGCTCCGCCCCGCGCGTGCCGTCGCCGCGGCGGCCGTACTCCTCCGGTCGTAGCGGCGTACGGCGCTGATCCCGTGGCGGTAGGCCCGAGAGCCTCCTCACGTGCGACGACTCCGGCGGCCCCCGGCGGCACCATCGAGACACCGCCAGGGGACGCACGGCGCGCACGCCCGCGTACTCCCCCAGCGGTAGCCGACGTGTCTCTCGACGAGGGACGACGCGGCCGGCCACGTGGGACAGGATCCCCGTGACCCGCAATCCGCTGACCGAAGGGAGCAAGAGCGTGCGCAAGGTCTACGCCGTTTCAGCGGGACTGCTGCTCGCCGCCGCCGTGGTGCAGATGTATCTCGCGGCCGTCGGCGCGTTCGACAAGCCCCAGGACGACTCCTCGTTCGCCCTGCACAGCATGAACGGCATGATGGTCATCCCGGTGTTGTCGCTGGTCGCCACCGCCGCCGCGGCGGCCGCCAGGGCGCCGGGACGCCAGATCGGGCTGACCGTCCTGCCCGTCGGGCTGGTCATCGTGCAGGCGCTGATCGTCGCGCTCGGCGGCCTGTTCGACGACAGCACCGGCAACACCACCCCCCTCTCCCTGGCGATCCTCGGCCTGCACGCCCTCAACGGCATGGCGGTGATGGGCGTCTGCGGCATGGTGTTCCGCAACGCGCGGCAGCTCGCGTGGGCCAAGCCCGCCTCGTCGGGGACCGCCGCGGAGGGCCGTCCGGTTCGCGCCTCATGACGACCGACCGGCTCATGGCGCTCGACCTGCTCGTCTCGGTCCTGACCGTGGCGGCGTGGGTGAGCGCGGGCGTGGCCGCCGCGGCCCGCCGTACGAGGACGGCCGGGGCCCTGTTCGCGGTGGCCCTGGTCGCGTCGCTGGTCCGGGTCTGGTCCGTCCTCGCCCTGGCGGGGGCCGGCTGGTGGTTCGTGCAGGAGAAGATCACCCTCGCCCTGCCGCTTCTCGTCGTGGCGGGCGCCGTCGCCACCGCGCTCGCCGGGCCGCGCCTGCTCCGCGCCGCCCGGCGAGCGGACGCGGCTTCGCGGGGACGCCGTCAGAGCGCCGGCGGTCGTGGTCCCGCTGCTCGGCGCCGGGTACGCCGCGGCGGCCGGGATCGTGCAGACCTTCCTGATCGGATACCCGGCGGATCCGGGCACCGCGCTCCTCCTCCTGGCCGTCGCCGCGGGGGCCGTCCTGGGGACCTGGAGAGCGATGAGCACGCACGTCCCCGGGCTGCGGACGGCGACGGCGGCGACCGCCGTGGCCGCCGTGCTCGGCGCCACGCTCGCGTTCGTTCCGCTGTCGGAGGAGACCACGGCGGAGGGCTCCGCCCCCGGAGGCGCCGCCGCCATGGGTGCCATGGGCTCCGCCTCCCACGACCACTCCGCCTCGGGGGGATCCGCCTCCGTCACGGCGGGGACGACCCGCGCGGTGACCGACCTGCGCGGCCCGGCCGTGCCTCCACCGGGCGGCGCCGTACGCCGGTTCGAGCTCACGGCCCGTACGGCGACCGTCACGCTGTCCTCGGGACGGAAGGTGCCGGCGTGGACCTTCAACGGCCAGGTCCCCGGACCGCCGCTCACCGCCGACCAGGGCGACCTCGTCGAGGTGCGGCTGCGCAACGCGGACATCACCTCCGGGGTGACGCTGCACTGGCACGGCTACGACGTGCCCTCGGGCGAGGACGGCGTGCCCGGCCTCACCCAGGAGGCCGTGCCGCCCGGCGGGGAGTTCGTCTACCGCTTCGTCGCCGCCCAGGCGGGCACGTACTGGTATCACACCCACGAGGTGTCCGACCTCGGCGTCCGGATGGGGCTCTACGGCACGCTCGTCGTCACGCCGAAGGGAACCGCGGCCACCGGGCTGGACCTCACGCTGCCCGTGCACACCCTCGGCGGCGCGACGGTGACGGGCGACCGCGACCAGCCCCTGGTCCGGCAGGCCGCGCCCGGCACGCCCGTGAGGCTGCGCCTGATCAACACCGACAACACGCCGCACCGGTTCACGCTGGCGGGCACGCCCTACCGGCTGGTGGCGGTGGACGGGACGGACCTGAACGGGCCGGGCACGCTCGCCCGTGCAGGTCTGCGACTCGCCGCGGGCGGCCGGTACGACCTCGCGTTCACGATGCCGTCGGGCCCCGTGCTCCTGCGCATCGACGACCGCACCGACTCCGTACGCCTCACCCCGCCGAGCGGACCGCCCGGTGCGGGCGAGGACACCGGCGCCGTTCCCGCCGCCGACAGCCCGACGGCGGACTGGCCGGAACTCGACCTCACCCGGTACGCGCCCCGGCCCCCACGCCGTACACGTCCGGTAGTCGCTTCGACCGGGACTTCACGCTCGTCCTGGACAGGGGGTTCGCGCTGCCGAACGGGCGGCCCATGTACGCGCACACGGTGAACGGCCATGCCTTCCCCGACATCCCCACGGAGGTGGTCAGGGAGGGCGACCTGGTCCGGCTCACCGTGGTCAACCGCGGCCGGGATACCCATCCCTGGCACCTCCACGGCCATCGGGTGCTCGTGCTCTCGCGGGACGGCCGCTCCGTCACCGGCAGCCCTCTGTGGCTCGACACCTTCGACGTACGGCCCGGCGAGGTGTGGGAGGTGGCCTTCCGCGCCGGCAACCCGGGGCTGTGGATGAACCACTGTCACAACCTCAGCCACGCCGACCTGGGGATGATGCTGCACCTGGCGTACGAGGGGGTGACGACGCCCTTCCACGGCGCGCACAGCGGGTGACTCATCCCCTTCTCCCCGGTGTGTCGGGTAAAAAATCCAGGCGGGAATTCAACCGAGGTGTAAACGCTCGGTAATCAGATCAGAACTTCGGGTGAGCATCACTGGCCCCGGGTCCCCCCGGCCGGGCGTGGGCGATGCCGACCGAAGGGAGAGATCGTGACAGTGGCGAAGAGCATCGTTCCCGCGCTGGCGGCGCTGGCCGCCACGGGGTGGCTCGTCGCAGCCCACCCCGCGCAGGCCGCGGTCCGGCCGCCGGGTCCCGGTGAACCCACCGCGTCGGGTCCTTACGGGCAGGTCGTGCACGAGGCCATGCAGGGGCCCGGTCTCGTGTGCGCCTACCGGCTCCGGCACGTGCACAAGGGGGGCTTCCTCAACGTCCGCGAGGGCGCCGGCGTCCACCACGCCCCCGTCGCCAAGCTGCGGCCGGCCGACGGAGGGTTCTCCGGCGCCTGCACCGCCACCAACGGCTGGATCGCGGTGAAGACCGCCGGTGGGACCTCGGGCTTCGCCGCCGCCCGTTACCTCCACCGGCTCGACCTGAGCGGACGGCCCTCGATCTCGTGCGCCTACCGCCTCCGGCACGTGCACAAGGGCAGCTTCCTCAACGTCCGCGAGGGTGCCGGCATCCACCACGCCCCCGTCGGCAGGCTGCGGCCGGCCGACGGGAGGATCCCCGGAGGCTGCGACGCCACCCACGGCTGGGTCGCCGTGGACACCGCCGACGGCATTCCCGGATGGGCCTCCGCCCACTACCTGCGCAGGCTGTGACGGCCCGGGCCGCAAGGCCCGTGCCGCGCCGGCCGGCACTCGCCGGACGCGGCGAAGCCGCGCTGCCCTCGTCCCCGGTGTCCCCCTGGCCGGGGACGAGGGCACACGTCCTAAGGTCACACTCCCTAGCCGAGGTCCGGGTGTGGCGCGTAGCAGTCGAGCCGCATGAAGTCCTCGCTGGTCAGCAGCGTGTCCATGTCACCGATGCGCCAGCCCGCGTCCAGCAGCAGAGCGAGCAGCGGATGCGCGCCGGGCACCGCCACGTGCACCGGCCCGGCGCCGGGATGGGCGTTCGCCGCCTCCAGCACGATGTCGGCGCAGTCCTGCGGGGTCGCGCCCCCGGCCGGTCCGATGACGACCTTGTCTCCGGCCGTCCGCACGAACGCGTAGCCCGAGCCGCCGACGTGCAGGGTCACGCCCGGCAGCCCGGCATACCAGGTGAGTGTCGAGGTCCGGTCGCCGCCGGAGACGTGGGCGTCCATGGCCGCGGCCGCGTGGACGTCCGCCTCCCCCGGCGCCTCCTGACCGCTCTCCCGCCGTACGGACCGGTCGCCGAGCGGCCCCCGCTTCAGGTAGAACAGCGGGCAGCGCGGGCGCATCCCGTTCCTGACGTACAGCGCGAGCGCCCTCTTGTCGCTCGATGCGAAGGTGACCTTGGGTGCGTCGCCCGGCAGCAGGCGGGACAGGATCGTGCGGCCCACCATCGACGACTGGTGGTCCGGCAGGACGAACAGGTCTCCGAGATGCGTGACCGTTCCCCGGCGCAGCGTGCCGCCGTAACCCACGATCTCGCCGTCCACCTCGCCGACGAGCACCTCGCCGAACGCGCGCTCGGCGTCCACGAAGTCCGGCTGCTCCGGCCACATGCCCAGAAGGCCGAAGTGGTTCGCGACGGCGCGAAGACCGGGCATGTCGGCGTCGGCGGCGGGACGGACGATCGGTTCCGCCATCGGTGCTCCCCCTGCGAGTTCTTCCCTTGTTCCGGTCACCTTAGGGCGCGTTCACCCTCCCGTTCCCCGCCGGGGCATCGAACCGGGACGTACCCGGGCGGAGCAGGCGGAGGACATGTGAGGATCGGCGACCGGGCCGTACTGATCGTCCCGGCCCTGGCCGCGCTGCTGGGCGGTCTGTGGGGCGTCCGGCGCGGCTCGATGTGGCAGGACGAGGCCACGACGTACGCCGTGGCGGGGCGGGCGCTGCCGGACCTGTGGCGCACGCTGGGGAACGTCGACGCCGTCCACGGCTGCTACTACCTGCTGCTCCACCCGCTGATCCGGCTCGTGGGGGACGCCGTCCCCGCGGAGGTGCTCATCCGGATTCCGTCCGTCCTGGCCACGGCTGCCGCGGCGGCCGGTCTCGCGGCCGTCGGGCGACGGCTGGTCTCGGCCCCGGCCGGCCTGTACGCGGGCCTCGCGTACGCCGCCGCCCCGGTCGTCGTCTACCACGCCCAGGAGGGCAGGCCGTACGCGCTGGTCGCGGCGGCCGTGGTGGAGGCCACGCGCCTGCTCGCCACAGCGCTGTGCGATCCGTCGCGGCGGCGGAGCTGGGTGCGGTACGGCGCGGCGGTCGCGGTGGCGTGCCTGCTCAACCTGTTCGCCGTCCTGGCCCTGGCGGCGCACGCGGTCACGGTGCTCGTCGCCGTCGGGCGAGGTGGGGGCAGGGGCGTGGCGGCGCGCTGGGCCGGCGCCACCGCGGCCGCCCTGCTCGCCGTCCTGCCGGTGGCGTGGACGGCGTTCGGCCAGCGCGGCCAGGTGGCGTGGCTGGAGCGGCCCGGCCTGCCGGAGGTGAAGGCGCTGGTGACGCGGTTCGCCGGGTCCGGCGTGCTGCTCGCGGCGACCGTCGTGCTCGTCGTGCTCGGTCTGACGACGAGTCGTGCGGGAGACCTGGCCGGAACCACCGCAGGACGAACACCCGGCGGGCCTGGCCGGCCGCCCGGGATCGCCGCGTTCGCGGTGCCGTTGGCGCTCCTGCCACCCGCCCTGCTGCTCGCCGTGTCGCAGACTCCACCCGCTCTACCAGGACCGCTCATGTCCGTGTCGGCACGCCGTTCCGACCGCCGCTCTATCTCGGTGACGACCAGGTGGGACAGGTCGACCTCCTCCCGGGCGGTCTCGGGAACC